>NZ_JAKNJD010000015.1:0-147447 GCF_022132345.1 Butyricimonas sp. DFI.6.44
CCGTTAGCGCCGATGGTACTGCCGAGAGGTGGGAGAGTAGGTCGATGCCAGATTTCCAAATCACTGGACAAGTTCAGTGATTTATGGCGAGGTAGCTCAGCTGGTTAGAGCGCATGATTCATAATCATGAGGTCGGCGGTTCAAGCCCGCCTCTCGCTACGAAGAGAAAAAGTCTTTCAGTATTGAAAGACTTTTTTTATTTTAGATTGAATGATTTTAGATTTCTACAAATTGAGAGTGTGTTTCAAAAAGTATATAAATACTTGAAGTATTTGATTAATTTGCGATAGTGACTTCCAAGCCTCGTTCTCTTAACTCTTCCAAAATCTTGGGTTGGATGTGGCTATCGGTAATGACGTGTTCAACTGCATCCAAATCGCAAATTTTTCCAAAGCCCCTGCGTCCGAACTTGGATGAGTCAGCAAGGACGATAGTTTTTTGGGCAGCTTTCATCATAATTCGATTCAAGTTGGCTTCCATCATATTGGTTGTAGATAGTCCATATTCCAAATCAATACCATCAACTCCCATAAATAGTTTACTACAAGAGAAATTTTCCAGCATTTTTTCCGCATAACTTCCTACGGCAGATACAGAACTATTACGCACTAGACCTCCCAGTTGAATAATATCAATGTTTTTATTACATGCAAGTATATGCGTTACATTGATTGCAGCCGTGATGACTGTAAGATGTCCTTGTGGGACGATTTGGCGAGCTAAAGCGTGCATGGTTGTGCCGGAAGCGATGATAATGGAATCGTCCGGGGTGATCAGATTAGCCGCTTGCATTCCGATAAGACGTTTTTCTTCGGTATAGAATTTTTCTTTTTCATTGACGTGGCGATCATTAATATAAGGATTGATTAAAATCGCACTTCCGTGAGTACGGTATAACATTTTCTTTTCTTCAAGCAACGTGAGATCCTTGCGGATGGTTACTGAAGATACTTTTAGTTGATTGGCAAGATCGATTACAGCAACAGAGCCTTGCTGCCGCAACAGATCAAGTATGTAGCTATGTCTTTCACTTAAAGATAATGATTTCATCTTATTCCGATTATCAATAATATACTCAATGACTTACGTGTACGTCTAAATATTAGATCATCCCTCAAAAAGGTATGACTAAGATAGTGATTTATTTTAAATGAATATTGCTAATTTCTAAAAAAAAAGAAACTTTTATAGCCTAATTCCGTAAATTATTTCGATACCAAAGGAGTCAAATTCTTATCTATTGAATTGACGTAGACCAATAACAGAAAAAGGATTGTTGTTTCAATATTCCGATTCACCCGTGTGTAGGCACGAGGAGGATGGAGGGGCTTTCATAGGTAGGATTGATTGGTTGTTGAACTTAAAATTAATTGTAAAACAAATAAATAATTGCGTTATGAACCGAGAGGATATGTTGAATAAACTTCAAGAATCCGAGAAGGTATGGGATATGGTTGTAGTGGGAGGAGGAGCCACGGGTTTAGGTGTTGCGGTTGATGCCGCAACACGGGGATATAGTGTCGCCCTTCTTGAAATGGCGGACTTTGCAAAGAGTACTTCAAGTAGGAGTACGAAGTTGGTACACGGGGGTGTACGTTATCTGCAAAAAGGAGATGTTGCTTTAGTGTTGGAGGCATTGAGGGAAAGAGGGCGAATGAAAGCTAACGCCCCGCATCTGGTAAAAGATCAAGCATTTGTAATATCAAACTATACGTATTGGGATAATTTCCTTTATTTCTGCGGACTTACTTTTTATGATTTACTTTCGTTCGGTTTCGGGTATGGAAGGAGCAGGTTTATTTCTTCCAAGAAAGTAATGGAGTATTTACCGACGTCCGTGAAGAAAGGGTTGAAGGGGGGAATCGTGTATCATGACGGACAATTTGATGATTCGCGGATGGCTATAAATCTGGCACAGACTTGCGTGGAGAATGGTGGAGTAGTGTTGAATAAGGCGCGAGTATCGGGTATCGTACATGACAAGAACGGAAAGGTTGCCGGGGTGAAATTCGTGGATACCGAGTCGGGTAAAGAAATGCAACTGGCAGCTAAAAGCGTGGTCAATGCTTGTGGGGTGCTTGTGGATGATTTGATGGCGATGGATTCCCCGGGACATAGTAAGATGGTAACTCCAAGCCAAGGGGTACATCTTGTGTTGGATATGAAATTTTTGAAAAGTGATTACGCGATAATGGTACCCAGGACGAGTGACGGACGTGTATTGTTTGCCGTGCCTTGGCATGATAAGGTGGTTGTGGGGACAACGGATATCATGCGTCCTACTCCGGAGATTGAGCCGAAGCCGTTGAAGGAGGAGATTGATTTTATTTTGAAGACGGCATCCTTGTACATGGATCCGGCGCCTACTTATGACGATATTGAATCCGTGTTCGCGGGACAACGTCCTTTGGCTGCGCCGAAGCACGAGGGAAAAAGCACGAAAGAGATTTCCCGGGGACATAAGATTATCGTTTCGGACAATAATCTGGTCACTATCACGGGAGGTAAGTGGACTTCTTACCGGAGAATGGCAGAGGACACAGTGGATAAAGCGATAGCCCTTAAATTGGTTGAGCCGAGGAAATGTGTCACCAAGAAATTTCATATTCACGGGTATCGGAAGAATCCGAACCTAAAAGATCATATGTACGTTTACGGAAGTGATCAAGACGCTATTTTGAAATTGATAGCGGACCATCCGGAATACGGTGAAAAATTGTCGGATAAATATGACTATACCGTTGCCGAAGTGGTATGGGCCGTTCGGAAAGAAATGGCCAGAGAGGTCGAGGATGTTCTTGCTCGAAGGGTTCGTTTGTTGTTCGTTGATGCTAAAGAGGCTATTAAAGCAGCCCCGAAAGTAGCGGAAGTGATGGCCAAGGAACTTGGGAAGGATCAGACGTGGATAGATGAAGAAGTGAAGGAATTCACGGAATTGGCAGAAAATTATATCGCGGCTAAGATCATTATTTGATCTTAGCTGATGTATATGTATAAATAATAATTTATAAAAATTGATGACATGTGGAGTTTTCTAAAACCTGAACCCCACAAGCCTTTATTGCCCAAGGAGAAGATCGATCCGACATACAAACGATTGCGGTTGCAGGTCTTCCTCGGGATTTTTATCGGTTATGCGGGTTACTATCTTGTTAGAAAGAATTTTACGCTGGCAATGCCTTATTTGCAGGAGCTGGGATTTGACAAAGGAGATTTGGGAGTGGCGCTTTCGGCAAATGCTATTGCTTACGGCATATCGAAGTTTTTGATGGGAGGGGTTTCTGACCGGAGTAGTGCCCGCAAATTTTTGCCGTTAGGATTATTGTTGTCGGCTCTTGTTACCTTATTCTTGGGGACGAGTGCCGGAATATCTTCTATCGTGATGATGTTTGTCACGCAGTTCTTGATCGGTTGGTTTCAAGGAATGGGCTGGCCCCCGAGTGGGCGCGTGATGACGCACTGGTTTTCACATAACGAACGGGGAACGAAGATGTCGATCTGGAACGTGGCGCATAACGTGGGAGGAAGTTTGGTCGGTATCATGTTCTCGCTGGGGTTGGTATGGTTCGGTTCATGGCAGACCGCCACGTTTGTTTTCCCGGCAGTGGTCGCTCTTGTTATCGTGGTAATTTCTTTCTGGCTTATCCGGGATACCCCGCAATCGGAAGGCTTACCGCCTATCGAGGAGTATCGTAATGATTACCCGAAGAATTATAGTGCCAAGTCGGAAGAAGAGTTGACGGCGAAAGAGATATTTTTCAAGTACGTGTTGAATAATAAGATATTGTGGTATATCGCGATTGCCAATGCTTTTATTTATCTGGTGCGTTACGGGGTTTTAGACTGGGCCCCGACCTACTTGAAGGATGTGAAGGGGTATGATAGCGGTGCGGTAGGTTGGATTTATTCGGCTTACGAGATTGCGGCTATTCCCGGAACGATCATTTGTGGTATCGTGAGTGATTATCTGTTCAAGGGACGGCGTGCGCTTACCACGATGACTTATATGGTATTAGTAGCTTTATTCGTGTTTATATACTGGAAAACGGATCATAATCTTGTAATGGATAGTATTTCATTGATTGCTATCGGGTTCTTGATTTATGGTCCCGTGATGTTGATCGGAGTACACGCTCTCGATCTGGCCCCCAAGAAAGCTGCCGGAACAGCTGCCGGGTTGACCGGATTTTTCGGGTATTTTTTTGGAACGGCGCTTTTGGCGAATATTATGATGGGGTACGTGGTTGAAAACCTTGGATGGGATTGGAGTTTTATCATCCTGTTGGTTGCTTGTGCCCTTGCATTTGTATTCACCGCATTTACCGTGAAAGAGGAACAATATTTAGTGAAAGGAGAAAACAAACATTAACCGCTCTAAAATTCAAAAACTATGATCAAAAAGTTTTTTTATGCAGCAATGGCATGCGGGCTATTAGCTTTCGTCATGTCGTGTGAAGACCAAAAATTCAACAATATCAATGTTGACGTGGATCGGGTGGAGCTCGATCATCTCACGGAGGACATGATAAAGGTTAGGGATTACGTGCCGGAGTATGCTGTTGTTGCACACCGGGGATCTACATTCTGGGCACCGGAGGAAACAGAAGCCGCTTATCGCTGGGCAAGAGAGATTGGTGCCGATTATCTGGAATGTGATATGCAGGTGTCAAAGGACGGGGTTGTGCTTGCTTTGCATGATGATAATCTGAAACGCACGACGAATATCGAAAACGTATTCGGGGAGACGTTGCCGTTTGATATACGGAAAGCGTATTACCAGAAGATCGGGTACACGGAGGCCGAGGCCGATTCTCTTACACGGGTGGATGCCAAGAATTTCGTACCGAATCTCCCGGCTTATTACACTTACGAGGAGTTGTCCATGCTGGATGCCGGAACGTGGTTTAACGAGACAAGTATCGAGCAGGCACGTCCGAGTTTCTCGGAGCAACACCAGTATGTCTCTACCTTGGAGGACCTTGTTAATTTCGCCCGTGGGAAAATATTGAAGAGAGATGGCGACGGACAACGTGTTTTCACGATAGGCCAGAAAACCGGGGAGAAGATCAAGAGTTTGAGTGGTACTGCCGATTTGATCAAGTATACTTTCGAGTACGAGGCGGATCCGGAGGACACGGGACACAGACCGGGTATCTATATCGAGTTCAAGGAACCGTGGTTGAATCCAACCGGGTTCGAGGAATTGGTTTACGAGGAGTTGGATCGTTTGGATATGAATATTATTACTAAACCGGAGGCGGAGAATACGCCTTTCTACGTGAACGGTAAGGTGAACACGGGGAACACGAACGGTAAGGTGATTTTACAGACTTTCTCGTTGGAGAGTTTGGTACGTATAGCCGAACATTACAAGGGGCAGGTTCCGATGTGTTTCTTGTTATGGAAAGGAACGGGAGCAACCGATCTGACTTATGATGATCCGCTGGGATACGCTTCATTTATCAACTTGGGCGTGAAGTACAAGGCACATTTTATAGGACCGTGTATTGCCGGAGCCCCGAATGATTACCCGGAGTTGAATAATCCTTGGCAGGATTATCTGATACATAAAGCGGGAATGAAGAATCATCCTTATTCTTTTGACACGTATGACCAAATGGCAAAGTATTTCGGCCAGTATAATTTCGGCGTGGAGATTGACGGGAAGTATAAAGCTCCTTATCTGGATGCGTTGTTCACGAATCACTCTGACATGAGTATCAATTACATGATCACGCAGGGATGGAGAAAGAGTCCGGCATCACAGGATTTGGTGGATGCGAGAGTTGTGTTAGAAAGGTTAGGATACTAAATCATCATTTAAATACAGATCAGTATGAAAAGATATATATTATTTCCCGTGATGTTGGTCGCCCTCGTGATGTTATCTAACGGGGTAAAAGCTCAGGTCGAGGATGTGCCGAATCCCTTGCTACAATATATAAATAAGGAAAACGGACTACGGTTTACCGCAGGAGCCCGCCTGTTTGCCGATGTCGCTTATTACTATTCGGAGTACACCCCGATGAAGTCCGGTGCGGCGATTACCGATGCCCGTATCCGTACGTCGTTGACATATAGACAATTCTATTTTTATGCCGATTTCGATTTCTCGAAAGGCAAGTTTACCCAAAAGAATATTTTCGTGCGGTATAATTTCTGTGAATCTCCATTCGCGATTCATAGTTTGAAAGCGGGATATTTTAATGAACCGTCAAGCATGAGTCTGAACGCCAGCTTGTATAATTATCATTTTATTGCCCGTGCGGCTCCTGCCATGGCGTTATCTGCCGGACGCGGTTTAGGTATTACTTACAAGTATTACGATGCCAGTTTCTTTGCCGATCAAGGTATTTTCGCCGAGAACAAGTATAATGATCAAATCTCCGGATTCCAAGGAGTGAGTCTTAGCGGGCGTTGGTTGTACAAACCGATTAATGACGAGGATATCACGTTACACGTGGGGGCTTCTTTTCATTATGCCAGAACGAACACGGGTGAAGTGGTCGATAATGTTTTCCGGACGAATATGGAATTGGAGTCGAATATGCAGACCTACGTGGATGCCACGACCAAATTCCTGAGTGCTGATGTACCTTGGGCAAAGAATACAATTACTTTCGGACCGGAGGTTTTGTTTAAATCTGACGATTTCTTTTTTAGAGGGGAGTATATTTATAAGCGTATTTACAAGAATAGAAATGACCGGGAGCTTTTCGAGAACCAATTGGGAGGAGTTTGGAGTTGGACAACGCAAGAGTCTTGGTTAGCGGGTAACCCGATAAGAAGTTCTAAATTTCAAGGTGCTTATGCGGAGATGGGATATCTGATTCGCGGAAATGCATACGAGTACGATGATGAATACGGTTTGCTGGGAGGATGTAACAGTAAGGGCGACTTGGAGGTTGTTGCCCGCTACAGCTACACCGAATTGAATGATATTAACAAGGGGGATTTCTTTCTGATCGGTAAACATGTATTCTATCCGGGCGGGGTGGTTTCCGACTATCCGCCTGTTTCGACCAGCATCGGGGGAGGACGTTTGCATACTGCCACGGTGGGGATTAACTACACGTTGAACCAGTACGTGAAGGTGATGGGTGAATATCAATACAGTAACTTGAAGAACGTGTATTATCCTTTGGATAAGAATTTTCATCAATTGCAGATGCGCTTGATGGTATCGTTCTAATACAGGTTTATAAAGTTGTCCCATTGGGATTTAAAGTTCATAAGGTATGTTATTTTTGACATACTTTATGAACTTTATAAATTTCATGAACTTTACAAACTAAATTCTTCTCTTGCATTTTTAATTCCGTTTTATTATTTTTGACTTTTGATACACACAAAACACTAATCTATAATTTAGCGGGAAAACTATGAGAAGAATTACTTTACTCCTGGTGGCGTTGGTTTCTGTGGCAAAGTTTGCGGTGGGGCAAGTTGATGTAAGTGCGATTAATAAGCCTATCGAGTTGTTGCAGGAAGCGAATAAAGACATCGAAAACGGGGATTATCAAGATGCCGTGCAAAAGTTAATAGCGGCAAATCGCTTGAATCCTAAGCTAAGGGAAGTTTATTTATCACTGAATGTAGCCTGTTCGCACACGAATCAGATTTCTTTATTGAAAGATTATTTGATTAAGGCAAAGAAAATTTTCGAGGAAGACGATGAATTATGTTATTATCTGGGGAACCTTTACCAAAATCAAAAAAAGTACACGGAAGCGGTGAAAGAGTATTCTCTGGCAATTGACTATTCGAAAAAGAACGGTGAGGATTACGAATTGGTATACGCCTATTATTTGAACCGGGGAAATTGCTATCTGAAACAGAACGAGTTTGCCAAGGCTATTCCGGATTACACGTATTCGTTAAAACTGAACAAGGACAACGGGGCTATTTACGCTAACCGGGGCATTGCTTATTTCCAAACGGGTAAACGGAAAGAGGCATGTGTTGATTGGCGGAAGGCAAAAAGTTTAGGCGTTACCAGCGTGAATGCGTATATTAATCGCTATTGCAGATAGCGATTGTTGCAGGTTACATGTATAACATAAAGGGGCATTCAGCCCCTTTGTTATTTAAAAATATCGATTAGTGATGTGAGATTGCTGGTGAAAAGTTTCACGGAAATTGCCAGAAGAATAATCCCCAAGAATTTGCGTAGTATGTATACTCCGCCTTTCCCGAATACTTTCTCGACCAGCGTGACATTCTTTAATACGAAATAGACAACAATAATGTTTAGCGTTAAGGCTATAATAATGTTAATAATATGATACTCGGCACGTAACGATAGCAACGTGGTAAGTGTACCGGCACCCACGATTAACGGGAAGACCAGAGGGACAATGGAGGCAGTACCGGAAGGACTGTCATTTTTGAAGATCGGTATACCGAATATCATTTCCACGGCAAGCACAAAGATAACGAGTGAACCTGCCACGGCGAAAGAGGATATATCCACGCTAAACAAATTTAACAGGCGGTCGCCGACATACAGGAACGCGATTAGTATGGCAAAGGATGCCAATGCGGCTTTCATGGCACTTATTTTGTGTCCGTTTTTTTGAATGTCAATGATAATGGGGACTGTGCCCGTGATATCGATGACTGCAAAAAGTACCATAAACGCGCTTGCTAATTCCTGAATGCTAAACTCTGAAAAACTCATGTCAAAAAGGTTGGTTTATTCTCAATTAATATTGTAATTTTGTGTGCAAAGATACGGAAACGGACGGTGTTATCAAAATGAATTATAATAATACGGAAAAGCTATGGCTTACACGAAATTAATCATAGAAAAGCAAGAGAATATCTGCACGGTGAAGATCAATAATCCTGAAGCGTTGAATGCGCTTAACTCTACTATATTGAAAGAGTTGGATGCAGCCTTTGCCGAGATAAAAGAAGATAATAGTATTGATGTGGTAATCCTGACGGGTGAAGGGCGTTCCTTTGTTGCCGGGGCGGATATTTCACAAATGTGTGAGATGAACGCTATCGAAGGAAAGGCATTCGGTGAATTGGGAGCATCTGTCTTTAGAAAAATTGAGTTGTTGGATAAGGTTGTTATTGCTGCCGTGAACGGTTTCGCGTTGGGTGGCGGTTGTGAATTGGCAATGGCTTGTGATATCCGTGTTGCCTCTGTGAAAGCGAAATTCGGACAACCGGAGGTCGGTTTGGGTATTACTCCCGGCTTCTCGGGGACTCAACGTCTGGCTCGTATAGTGGGGATCGGTAAGGCAAAGGAGTTGATCTACACGGCAGACGTTATTGTCGCGGAAGAAGCTTATCGTATCGGATTGGTAAATAAAGTTGTGGCACCCGAAGTCTTGATGGATGAATGTATGGCTATGGCGAAAAAGATAGCATCCAAGGCTCCGCTTGCCGTTCGTTATGCCAAGGAAGCGATAAACCGGGGTATCGAAACGGATATAGATACCGGGATCTCAATCGAGGCCGATTTGTTCGGGCTTTGTTTCTCGACGGAAGATCAGAAAGAAGGGATGCAAGCATTTTTGGGCAAAAGGAATGCCGATTTCAAGAAAAGATAGTAATGATATTTTTTTAATAAACGAAAGAATTAGATAATATGAAAATTTGCGTTGTAGGAACAGGTACGATGGGTAATGGCATTGCCCAGACTTTCGCCCAAGCAGGGCATGATGTCCTGTTGAAAGGTCGTTCGGAAGCATCTTTGGAGAAAGCTCATAAAACGATCGAAAAGAGTCTTTCCAAATTGGTTGAAAAAGGCAAGATGGAAGCCGCGGAGAAAGAGGCGATAAAGGCTCGTATCAAAGATACGATGGATTACGGGGATTGTAAGGATGTCGATTTGGTAATCGAGGGAGTTGCCGAAGATATGCCGACTAAGCTCGAGATATTCAAGACGTTGGATGCTATCTGTAAACCGGAAGCTATTCTCGCGACGAATACTTCTTCTCTTTCTATTACCGAGATCGGTGCCGCTACAAGTCGTCCGGATAAAGTGATCGGGATGCACTTCTTTAATCCGGTGCCAATGATGAAGTTGGTAGAAGTGATCACGGGACAATTGACCTCTCAAGAAACTCATGACAAGGTGATGGCTATCGCTACCGAGATCGGTAAAACTCCGGTAAGCGCGAACGAGGCTCCGGGATTCGTCGTGAACCGGATCTTGATTCCGATGATTAACGAGGGAATCAGTATTTACGCCGATGGAGTGGCTTCCAAGGAAGAGATTGACGAGGCCATGAAACTGGGTGCCAATCACCCGATGGGACCTTTGGCTTTGGGCGACTTGATCGGATTGGATGTATGTCTGGCAATCATGGAGGTATTGTTCCATGAGTTTGAAGATTCTAAATATCGCCCGCATCCGTTATTACGCAAAATGGTTCGTGCCAACCAGTTAGGACGCAAGACCGGAATCGGTTTCTACGATTATCGTAAATAATCGGGGTTGTAAATTGCTGGTTGCAAATTGTGATATGAAAGCGACGCTGTTCGGGATGAGCAAGCGTCGCTTTTTTTACTGTCCCAAACGAACGGAAGAGCGTTTGACGGGATGCGGGTCGTCCACTATTTGTCGCGGTTTGTAAGAATTGAAATGAAATGTCAGTCCGATCCAATAGGCGTGGGTGGCTTCTTTACTGTAGTTTTGGAGATAGTGTTGACCTTTGAGGGAATGAATATTCCATTCGGAAGTGTCGAAAACGTCCGTGACGGAAAAGCTTATTTGAAGCCGATCACCTAAGAAACCTTGGCGGACGGATAAATCAAGATAGTAGTCTTCTTCCAGCTTGAATTGTGGAACTTTTGTAGGGGAACGATACCGGAAATTAGCTTGGAATTCCATGTATTTACGGGGAATTATAGTTATCCTCCAATCGCTGTTCCAACAGAAAGCATTGGTGTGGAGATCGATATCCCCGGATTTGCCGGAAGAGTGCGTGTGTGTGAAGGAAAACGCGGGATGCACGGTTAGCCACGGGGTAGGTTCAAAAGGAATTTCTATATCCAATCCGATTTCGTTTTGTATGATACCGTTCATGTAACTCAGGAGTAAGCTGTTGTCCGGGGTGAACGAGTACACCGGGGAAATGAATTTTTCGGTTGCGTTGAAGTAGAGGGTGCTGTTTACTTGTATTTGTTTACCCGAATACGAGTGATTGATTTCCGCCCGATTCATAATTTCCGGTCGTAATGTCGGGTTACCTTGTTCGAATGTTACGCGGTCGATATATGTCAGAGATGGAGTTAATTGCGTGTAGTCCGGTCGTGTGGACTGCCGGGTAAAGCGGAACGCTAATTGTTGATTGTCTGCAAGCGAGTAGCTGACAGCCAGTAACGGATACGGGTAAAAATGTCCTGTATCATCGTAATCGGCTTGCAGACCTATTTTATAATGGAACTGTTTACCCGCTTGATCGGAATAGAAAAGGTAAGGCGAAAAGATATATTCATCATGGTTTAGAACCTCACGGGATGGAGAGTGGTTTGAATTTTCTTCCGGTGATTCCTCGCGGATATAATTTATTTTATTCCAGCGGGAGAAAAATTTGATTCCGGTTTCCAAATGTCTTTTGTCGGATAGTGATTCTATGTAGTCCATTTGCAGGTGAACGAAGCGAGGGATTTCTTTGCTGTTGGATACATGGACAATATTATGATTTACATGGTATTTGGATGGATGGGAATCTTTCGTGTACGAGAAAGTACCATTTAGTGACAGTTCCTGCCTGTCTTGTTCGAATATGTGTTTGTAAGCCAAGGAGGTTTCAAATGTTTTTCGGACGAAAGCGATCCTGTTATGTTCATTATCACCTATCTCCTGATTCGTGGTGATTTTAGGAAGGTGTACCTTGAAGTCCCAAAGAAATAAATTACGGGTAGAGGGATGCAGATTAATTTGAAGGTTTATCAAATGGCTTAAATGATGTTGTTCGGTTTCGATGGATTGGAATATTTTGTTATCATGAAAATAACGTGATAGTTCGCTACTGATTTCAATCCGATCGGAATGTCCGGAATAATCCATGTATAAATCCCAATTCTTCCGATTGTATCCCAAGTTGATGTTCCCTGTGAAGTTGTTTGTGAAATCATAATTCAACGAGATCGAGCCATTGAATGTGCCTTTTGCTTTTTTGCTGTCCTCTTGTCCTTGAATCTCGGAGCACACGCATAATGTCAGGAAAGAGAAAATGAGTTGAATGCCCTTTTTCTTCATGTATATCCGGTTTATTGTTTTTAAACAGGAATATGACAAGAATACCCCGAGATTCCTTGCGTTGAATGGTTCATTTTTAGGATTTATTAGAAATTAGAGAGGGAGGTCGGTATGTCGAGTTTGTGTGTATGAAAAATAATATTGAGCATGCTTGTCGATCCGACAAAAACAACACATGTTTCAATAATAATGTCATAAATCGTATTTTTTCAATTTGCAGTTGTGGTATTAGGTTTCGAGAGAGAGGTAAATGTCTACGAAAAGTCACCATTTTCCATGCTTCAGCCAATACTTTTGTGGTGTCCAAAAAAGAGCGGATATTGTGGAAAATTATTAACGTGCGGTTCTGTTTTTATTTACAAAATAACATGCATGGGTAAATAGTGCCATTGAAAACTCTTGGTTGGATAGTGGAAATTTCCCAAAAGGACAGTTTTCATATATTGTACCTGTTTAAGGATGGTATATGGAACACATGGTAAAAACGTCGATTCCTGATGAAAAAGGTCAGTGCGCGAAGCGCATCCGGACGGTTTTAATGAATGATCTATTAATGCAAGAGGGTACTTTGAAAATGTCAGATAGAGAGCGAAAAATATTTTGGTTCGCGGCTTACACGAAGACAAACCAGGAATTAACAATCAAGAAGCGGTTGGATGGACTAGAAATAGAGAACTATCTGGCCATGCGGGAAGAGGTTCGAGAGACGTCTGCCGGTAAAAAAAGAGTACGAGTGATATTAATACCACATTTAATTTTTATCCGAACGGATCAAGTAACCGCTTTTTCATTAATTAATGAGCAGGGAGTGAATGTTGTTTATCTTAAAGACCCTGTAACCCGCCATTCTCTAATTGTCCCGGACAGACAGATGAATGATTTTATGTTTTTACTTGATTTTTCGGAAAGTACGGTGGAAGTAATTAATGAAGAATTAAAACGGGGTGATCGGGTTCGGGTGATCAAAGGACCTTTGGCGGGATTGGAAGGCGAACTGTTGCGAATCAAAGGTCATAAAAGAGTCATTGTACGGTTGGAAGGTGTGGTTTCAATAGCGACCTCGTATATTCCGGGGTCATTCTTAGAGAAAATAGGATAATAATAATAAATGGATACGAGAGCATTTAAGGATTTATACCGTAAGGTATGGAATACGCGTGTGAAAGATTTTCCCGTGTCTTCATTATCGTGTTTGCTGCATGGTTTTTTGGCGGCTTATTCGATGGTACGTGTTTTTCCTTGGCTGGAAGATAGTTATGTTTCCCGGTGGAAAATACATGAACGTATACGGGAGATCGCGAATGTTTTGTCGCTTCAATTGGGAAGTACTTCAATCTCCGTGGAAGAACGGGTAGGGCATGTGGCGGATTTGATGGATTCTTATTTGACGTATTCGGATATGGATATTCTAAATAAGGCGTTGGATGAGGCTTGCGAGATTCTCCGAGCATTGGAAAACGGGGACAAAACAGTTGAAACTTGCCGTACCCCTGAAATGTGTCGGATGTTGTGCAGCTGTTATTATTTCATGAATGAAGAGAAGTATTTGGAATTTGCGTGGCACATCATCCATGAATGGGAGGAGGAGAAATTCACTATAAATGTGGAAAAAGGATGGAGAAAAAATCGTGCCGTGGACTTCTATTACAATATTGTCGGAAGTAATAGGAATACCGACGAAAATACGTTGTTTTTGGAAAAGATAATTGTAGAGCAAGAGCCCGATGACCTTTGTACATTGGCATTGCAGTTTGATATATTGTCTGCTCGTGAATACGAGGAAATGAATTTGAATTCATAAGTATTATTTTCAATGAAAGGAATTGTATTGGCCGGAGGGTCCGGAACTCGATTATATCCTATTACCAAAGGGGTAAGTAAGCAATTGTTGCCGGTGTATGACAAACCCATGATCTATTATCCGATATCAGTATTGATGTTAGCGGGAATACGTGAAATTTTGATTATTTCCACCCCGCAGGATCTGCCTGCTTTTCAACGCTTGCTTGGGAACGGGGATGATTACGGGGTACGTTTCGAGTATGCGGAACAGCCTAGTCCGGATGGGTTAGCACAGGCTTTTATTATCGGTGAAAAGTTTATCGGTGAAGATCCTGTTTGTCTGGTACTAGGAGATAATATATTTTATGGTAGTTTCTTCACGAAACTTTTGTCCGAAGCCGTGAAGACGGCAGAACGAGAAAGTAAAGCGACAGTTTTCGGCTATTGGGTTTCTGATCCGGAACGTTATGGCGTGGCGGAATTTGATAAGGAGGGGAACGTGCTGTCCATAGAAGAAAAACCGCGGGAACCGAAATCGAATTACGCGGTAGTGGGATTGTATTTTTATCCTAATTCAGTTGTGAAGGTGGCTAAAACAATCAAACCTTCCGCTCGTGGAGAATTGGAGATAACCACGGTTAATCAGGAGTTCCTGAAAGATAACGCACTGAAAGTTCAATTGTTGGGACGAGGGTTTGCTTGGCTGGACACGGGAACTCACGAATCTTTGGCTGAAGCATCTACTTTTGTTGAAGTAATCGAAAAACGCCAAGGACTGAAAATTGCTTGTCTGGAGGCAATTGCCTATCGTAAAGGGTGGATTACTCGAGAACAAATGCGGGATGTGGCACAACCGATGATAAAAAATCAATACGGGCAGTATCTGCTTCGTGTCGTTGAAGAACTGAAAGGTAGATAGTTCATGTCTTCATTAAAGCAAAAGACAATAAAGGGTACAGCTTGGAGTTTTGCCGATAATATAGCCAACCAAGGAATAATGTTTCTGGTCGGGTTGGTATTGGCAAGATTACTTACCCCGGAAGAATACGGTTTGATAGGTATTATTACCATATTCATAGCCGTGTTCAATAGTATTGTTGACAGCGGTTTTTCTAATGCTTTGATTCGAAAGAACAACGCTAAAGATGTAGACTACAGCACGGTGTTTTTTTCTAACTTGCTGTTGAGTATTTTATTATTCTTTGTTCTTTTTGCTTGTTCGCCTGCTATCAGCCGTTTTTTTGATAACTCGGAATTGATTCTCTTAACCCGTGTTATGGGAATAGTGTTGATTATTAATGCTTTTGCTATTATTCAACAGACGATCTTAATGAAGCGTGTTGACTTCAAGACGCAGACTAAAGTCTCTTTAATTGCCTCTATCTCGAGTGGAATTATCGGAATCAGTATGGCATTCGGGGGAATGGGGGTATGGAGTTTGGTCGGGCAACAGATATCCCGGCAATTACTGAACACCGGTTTTCTTTGGTTTTATAATAAATGGCTTCCCAAACTGCAATTCTCGTGGCAAAGCTTTCGTGAATTATTCGGGTTCGGGTGGAAATTATTGGTATCAGAACTGATCAACACGACTTGGAAAGAAATTTTTCAAGTGGTTATCGGGAAATGTTATAGTGCGCAAATGTTAGGACAGTACACCCGTTCCAAACAATTTGGTGCCATCTTTTCCAGTAACCTGACTACCATCGTGCAACGCGTGAGTTATCCGGTGTTGAGTTCTATTCAAGATGATAAGGAACGATTGAAGTTGGCGTACCAAAGGGTGATCAAGGTTACGATGTTGATTACTTTTGTTTGTATGTTGGGATTGGCCGCTATTGCCAAACCGATGATATTGGTTTTAATCGGGGAGAAATGGCTGATCGCGGCAGGTTTACTGCCTATTATATGTTTTAACATGATGTTGTATCCCTTACACGCTATCAACTTGAACATGTTGCAAGTACAGGGGCGTTCAGACTTATTCCTGAAATTGGAAATTCTAAAGAAGATCATTGCTGTCGGACCTATTCTGTTAGGTATCTTTATCAGTATCTATTGGATGCTTTGGGGGAGCGTGAGCACGGGTTTTGTCGCTTATTATCTAAATGCTTATTACTCCGGTAAGTTCTTGAACTATACCATGAAAATGCAGATCAAAGATATATATCCTTCTTTTTGCATCGGGGGTGTGATGGCCGTTGTTGTTTACGCGGTTTCATACCTTCCGTTATCTCCTTTCCTCTTACTTCCGCTTCAATTATTTATCGGGGCAGGTATCGCCTTGGGGTTGTGCGAGATGACTCGTCGGGAGGAATATATCGAGATAAAAACGATCGCCTTGTCAGCATTACAAAAAATTAAAAATGGAAGATAAACAAATTACAGTAACCTCCCCATTACTCCCGGATCTTGATGAGTTTAACGATTTACTGAAACGTATCTGGGATAAAAAGTGGATTACCAATAACGGGAGTTTTCATAAAGAACTGGAAGCCGCGTTATGCGAGTATTTAAAAGTGCCTTACATTAGTTTGTTTACTAACGGTACCTTACCTTTAATGTGTGCGTTGCAGGCTTTACGAATAACGGGAGAGGTCATTACCACTCCTTATAGTTTTGTCGCCACGACACATTCTTTGTGGTGGAATGGTATTAAACCGGTATTCGTGGATATTGATCCCGAAACCTGCAATCTTGATCCGGATAAAATCGAGGCGGCAATAACTCCTAAAACCACGGCAATTATGCCTGTCCACGTGTACGGAAAACCTTGTGACACGGGACGTATTCAAGCAATAGCCGATACTTACGGGTTGAAAGTGATTTATGATGCCGCCCATGCTTTTGGTGTGGAGGTAAACGGAAAATCTATTTTGAATGCCGGAGATATGTCCACGTTGAGTTTTCACGCGACTAAAGTTTATAACACGATAGAAGGCGGGGCTTTGGTGTATCACGACGAAAAGACCAAAAAGAGGATTGATTATTTGAAAAACTTCGGTTTCGCGGATGAGGTGACTATCGTGGCGCCCGGTATTAACGGAAAAATGGACGAGGTGAGGAGTGCTTACGGTTTGTTAAATCTAAAACAAGTGGATGCCGCGATCGAAGGTCGGAAGCAGGTGGCTGTAAAATATCGGGAAGGACTCCGGAATATAAAGGGTATCCGTGTCATGGAAGATATGCCGGGAATCCGCCATAATTATTCTTATTTCCCAATTTTTATTGATGCCGAGGAATACGGGATGACTCGCGATGAACTTTATTTCAGAATGAAAGAATGGAATATCTTGGGGCGTCGCTATTTTTACCCGTTGATCACGGAGTTTTCTACTTACCGGGGATTGGAATCCGCCAACCCGGTGCATCTTCCTGTTGCTGTGAAAATGGCGGATAGTGTCATCTGTTTACCAATGTATTACGGGTTAACGGAGAATGATATTGATAAGATCTTGAATTGTATTCAATCCGGTCAATGAAAAAATTGTTGATTCTTGGTGGTACATATTTTCAAGTACCGGCTATTAAATACGCTAAATCACAAGGTTATCATGTTATAACCTGTGATTATTTACCGGGTAATCCGGGGCATAAATGGGCTGACGAATATTATAATGTAAGTACTACTGATAAAGAGAAAGTTTTGGAATTGGCTCGCTCTCTTCATGTGGATGGGATTCTTTGTTTCGCTTCAGACCCGGCAGCTCCCACGGCAGCTTATGTCAGTGAAAAATTAGGTTTGCCGGGAAATCCGTATGATAAGATTGTCCTTTTAGGGGAAAAGCATTTGTGGAGGGAGTTTTTAAGAAAAAACGATTTCCGTGTCCCGAAAGCAAAACCTTATCTTGATGTTCGAGAAGTGAATACAGATGAATGGAGGTTCCCGGTCATGATAAAACCGGTAGATTCGTCCGGTAGTAAAGGAATTTCTAAAGTTTCGGATAAGAATGAGCTTGCGGGGGCTTTTCACTATGCTCTGTCGTATTCTAGGCTTAAAATTGTGTTGATAGAAGAATATATTGAAAAAGTCGGACCCCAGATCGGGGGAGATGGTTTTTTTGGTACTTCCCGGTTGGATTTTGTATGTTATGGAGATCAGGTTGTAGATGAGAGTATTAATGGCTATGTCCCCTGCGGGATGAAATTTCCTTCTTTACTATCTTCCGTTTTGAAAAAGAATATTACGGATGATATCGAGCGGGCGATTCAGCTTTCCGGTTTAAAAAATTTATCCTTTAATCTTGAAGTGATGGTCGATAAAAACGATCATGTTTATCTTATGGAACTTGGTCCTCGCAACGGGGGAAATTGCATCCCGGAAGTAATACAAAATTATACCGGCGTGAATATGGTCGCCTTGGCTGTCGAGGCTTCTTTGGGAAACACGATTCCTGTAACGCCCGGTTCTAATGAGCATGTTTTTGCTTATTACGCGTTGCATAGTCATATCCCCGGGATATATAAAGGATATTGCTTATCCGGGCATTTTAAAGGAAGAGTGAATAATTCCTATATATTCCTGAACGAGGGAGATAAAATAGATGTTTTTTTAGGTTCCAACCAAACAATTGGAATATTGTTGTTGGAGTTTGATACCCGGGAGGATATGGATGCTTTTTTTGAAACACCGTCGACTTATGTTGAAGTAATGGTAGAGCAAGGAAATGCATAAAGAAATCGGGGGATATTTTCAGCTGGAATTGTCGAATAAAGGCAGTTTTATGCATGATAACGGGGTATTGTTGAATTCCGGAAGAAATGCTTTGGAGTATATACTTCGGGCAAAAGGGAATATCAGTCGTTTGTGGATACCATATTACACGTGCGATACCGTCTTGGAGCCTCTTGTGAAATTGAATCTGCCTTATTCTTTTTATTCGATTGACGAGCAACTGGAACTTCAGAAGTTAATAGAATTGCAACAGGGGGAATATATTCTTTATACAAATTATTTCGGCGTGAAAGATAGATATGTCCATTATCTTTCAGAACAATACGGGAGTCAACTGGTCGTGGATAATGCTCAGGCTTTGTACGCGGAGGTTATCAAAGGTGTATCAACCCTGTATAGTCCCCGGAAGTTTGTCGGGATACCTGATGGGGGTATTGCTTATGAAGATTTGCCATTGGAGAGGCAAGTTTACGAGTTGGATAAATCTTATTGTCGATGCGAACATCTTTTAAGACGCTATGATGAACCGGCGTCAGACGGGTATATTGATTTTAGAGCAAACAGTGGCCAACTTGTGATGCAACCTGTGAGGGAAATGTCTTTGTTGACTCGTGCATTACTTTCAAACATTGATTTTATTCAGGTTAGAGAGCGCAGACTGAAGAACTTCGCGTATTTGCATAAACATTTAGGTACTTCCAATCTATTGGATTTGAACATATCCTTTTCCTGTCCTATGGTATATCCTTATCGCGTGAGGGAAGGTGCTGATATAAGAAAGAAGTTGATAGTTGATAAAATATATGTAGCCACCTATTGGCCGAATGTGTTTCAATGGTGTGCTTCCGATGCGTTGGAGTGTCGTTTGGCTGATGATATATTGCCTTTGCCGATTGACCAGCGGTACGGCAGTTGTGACATGGAGCGTATTTTGAATGTAATAAATAATTAATGATGGAAGAGAATAAAATATTTTTAAGGGGATTCGAGCCCGAAGATTATATTTTAATAAATCAATGGAGAAATGATCCGGAAATGCAGAAACTTCTTTCCGGTAATTTTCGGTATGTTTCTTTAGAAATGGAGAGAGAGTGGGTTAGACAAAAGATGATGAATAACACCAAAGAGATTTATCTGTCTGTTTGTCTGAATGATGAAAGTCGTCGGATGGTTGGTTATACATCCGTTAATGATATTGATTACGTGAGTCGATGTGCTCACGGGGGTGGGGTTGTTATTGGAGATAAGCAATACCGGGACGGAGAAATAAGACATGAGGTAGGGAGACTTATTCGAGAATTGGTATTTGATCACTTGAACATGAATCGTTTTACTGCAGCCTGCCTCGCGGAACATAAAACATCCAGAATCATGATCGAAGCCTGTGGGTTTCAATTAGAAGGTATAAAAAGGCAGGCCGTGTATAAAAACGGAACTTATCATGACCAATTCATGTTTTCTTTATTACGCGAAGATTACTACCGTTTGTTGGAGGAAGGACAATATAGTTTGAGAGCTTTTGCACGGCAGATAGAAATTGTAAGAAAACGGTTGAGAAACAAGTAATGCATTTCATCGGAAGTTTTTTATTGATATTTTGGCTTGGTTTTTGGGGTAATCATTCTATTGCCACGGACAAGGATACCAAGGTGCAAACCGAGCTAAAAAAAATCATGGAAGAATTACACGCTATCGGTTTGTCTGTTGTTGTGGTGGATAAAGGGCAAATCGTGTATAATGAATCTTTGGGTTATAAGTCAATTGATACGTCCAATGGAAATGGTAAAGAACCGTTACGAAACGGGTATATCTTTAGAATTGCCTCAATCTCAAAAACGTTTGTGGCTACGGCTATTTTTCAGTTGATCGAAAAAGGTCAGTTAGCGTTGAATGATGATATAAATCGTTATTTGAATTTCAAGGTGTCCAATCCGAAGTACCCGGAAATCCCGATAACTGTAAAAATGTTATTATCCCATCGTTCGAGTATAAACGATAGTCAGGGATACCATTCTTTTGATCACATAAGCCCCCGAAAAGGGAAAAATTATCAATCGTGCTATAATGATTATGCCCCGGGAGAGGGATATCAGTATTGTAATTACAATTATAACTTGTTAGGAGCCATTATTGAGAAAATATCCGGAGAACGATTTGATGTCTATATAGAAAAGTATGTAACAGGGCCGTTAAATCTTAATTGTAGTTTTAACGTGGAGCAATTAGATAGTAATTTACTTGTCCCATTGTATAAATATAATGCAAGCACAAAACGTTTCAATTTGATGCCTGAAGCGTATAAATCATATAAAGATTATTTGAATAATTACAGGTTGGCTTCCTATACTCCTCTTTTATCCCCGACCGGTGGTATGAAAATATCGGCTGAAGATTTGGCGAAGTATATGATTATGCATATCCAAAGAGGCAGGGATAATAATAGTCGGATTATTACCAAAAAAAGTGAGAAGCTTATACGACAGGTGGTTACACCGGAATCCGGGTATGCTCTTTCATTTAGGGAATATAAAGGACTTATTTCCGGAGAAATATTGTGCGGGCAAACCGGTGGAGCTTATGGGTTATTTAGTGCGATGATCTTCCAACCGGAGAAAAAATATGGTTTTGTCGTTATTACGAATGGCTGTATTTCGGAATCCGCGGATGGTTATCAAGATCTTCACAAGAGAGTGATAAATTGTTTATACGATAATTTTATAAGGAAGAACTAAATATATGGGTATATTACATTTGTGTTTTGATGGTAATTTTATAAATAATAGCCTGAAAGTATTCGAGAAGTATTACCCGGGACAAAATCTGTTTATCGTAAATAAGGAAAAAAAGGATTTTCAAATGTTACAAGACGATGAACGTTTACTGGGTATTCCCTTGGAGGAAGAGGATTTTCCTAAAGTTCATCAATTGTGTATTGAACATCATATTGATAAAATTATTATACATGGCATAAAACCAAGTTTCGTGGATTGTCTTCAATATTTAAAGAAACATGGTGAATTTAAAGTTTATTGGATTTTTTGGGGATATGAACTTTATTTTGCGTTAGGGCAATTAGGGAAATATAAACTCGTGGATGGGGGTGTAAATCCATTTTTGTTACAAACCTATTATTCTTCGAATCGATATAGTTATTTCGTAAAACGGATATGGTATGGGAAAAAGGTATTCGCAGATCTATTGAAAAAGTTTTTACCTATGGTAGATTACTTTTGTTTTTGGAATTATAAAGATTATGAATTATTACAGTCTTATTTTCATACTGATATAAAATATAAATTTTTTGCATATGCGGCTTATACCGGACAAGAGGAACCGGGGCATGGAGAAAAATTGCCTGCCAGAAGCTCGAGAACGATAATGATTAATCATCAAGCTTCTAATACAGGAAATCATTGTACTATAATGAACAAAATAGCTAGTTTGGATGCAAAAAATAGTTATAAAAAAATAGTACCACTTTCTTATGGCAGCCCTCGAGTAAGAAATCACGTTTTAAAAATAGGAAAGAAGTTATTTGCCAGTCAATTTCAACCGATATTTGAATATATGCCGCGGGATGAATATTTTGCATTGATTACTTCCGTGGAGGTTGCTGTATTTGGGGCAAGGAGGCAAGAAGCTTCTGGCAATATATCTACTTTACTTCGCAATGGTGTAAAAGTTTTTCTACGAGAAAATAATAATCTTTTGCAGTATTACAAAGAGAAGGGTTATATCCTTTTTTCGTTTGAGAATGATTTGCACTCGATGGAGGATTTAAAACCGTTAACGGTAGAAGAACAGAAACATAATAAAGAATGTAGTATCAAAAATAGAATCCTTTATGATCAATTTATGCCGTCTTTTTTTAATGAGTAGTTGATGAATTGAATGAAAGATATAAGCGGTTCATTCGTGTAAATTGATATTAAAAAAATAAAAAATGAATTCGGAATTTTTGTTGAATACTAAGACCGTACTGGTCACTGGGGCTTCTTCCGGTATTGGGAAACAAATTGCTTTGCGCTGTTCTGAAGCGGGGTGCTCTTCCATTGTCATAGGACGGAATGAAGATCGTTTGAATAATGTTTATCAAGCACTGGAGGGTGATAATAAATTAAAGTTTATTTGTGATTTATCTGATGAAAAAGAGATTGTTGCATTAGTGTCTTCTCTTCCCCCGCTTGATGGAATTGTTTTGTGTGCAGGAATGGTAAAAACGTCACCTGTAAAATATAATTCACGAGCCGGCGTAGAAGAGGTATTTAAAACAAACACTTTTTCTAATATCACTTTGCTTCAATATTTACTGCGTCAAAACAAGATTAATAAAGGTGCATCAGTTATATTTATTTCATCGGTGGCTTCGTTAAAGCCTTATAAAGGAAATTCGCTGTATTCGGCTTCTAAAGGTGCGATAAATTCTTTTGCGAAAGTAATGGCTTTGGAATGCGGAGTTAAAAGTATACGTGTAAATTGTATTCATCCGGGTATTATTCGTACAAAATCTGAGAGTAATTTCTCCGAAGAGGATATGGCCAAACAGGCTGCTATGATTCCGTTAGGTTTTGGAACTCCTGATGATATTGCTTATGGATGTATCTATTTACTTTCCGATGCCGGTAGATGGATTACCGGTACCGACTTGATTATTGACGGAGGACAGGCAATTAGTTAATTACTTACATGTAAATATATAGTGTAATGAAAGTATTGATAAAGAATGTAAAGATCAAGGCTGTGGCAACTTGTCTTCCGGAGAAGACGTTTGAAATGGATTCCTTGAAAGGCGAGTACGAGGAGAAGGAGATTGATAATGTAAAGAAAACGACGGGTGTTGTCCGGGTGCATGTGGCGGGACAGAATCAAACGACCTCGGACTTATGCTTTGAAGCCGCCGAACTTTTGATAAAAAATGAAAAAATTGATCGGGATATAATTGATGGAGTCGTGTTTGTTTCTCAAACCTTTGATTATTTATATCCGGCTACCTCTGTGGTTCTACAGCATAAACTCGGATTATCGCAGGAAACCATTTGCTTTGACATATCCTACGGGTGTTCCGGATATTTGTATGGCTTATTTCAAGCGGCATCCATGATTCATTCCGGGGCATGTAAAAACGTGTTGCTAATGGCCGGAGATACGAATACAAAGATATTGAATCCGAGTAATCTCGGGGCAAGGATGGTTTTTGGCGATTGCGGTTCGGCAACGTTAATTTCAGAAGGTAATTCTTCAATCGGTTTCCATTTATGTTCCAATGGAGCGGGAGCCAACACCGTGATAAATGTTAATGGCGGTTTCCGTCATTGGCCGGATAACGTGGGGAAATTGGATTATAGTAAGAATGCCAATAAAGGGGATGATGTTTTCGCGTTTATAGTATCGTGTGGTACCAAAAGTATTAAAACGATGCTGGAATTTATGGAATGGGATAAGGATGAAGTAGATTTTTACGCTTTGCATCAAGCGACTAAGTTTACATTGGATTTTATGAAGAAGAAGATGAAACTTGATCAAGAAAAAGCTCCTTTTAATATTAAGAATTATGGGAATACCGGACCTACGACAGTTCCTTTGGTGTTGACCGATTACGCGAATGGAATAACAAAACCGGATACACGTCAGTGGCACAAGGTCGTGTTGGCGGCCTATGGTGTCGGATTATCATGGGGAAGTGCCGCTTGTGATCTGTCGGAAACGAATATTTACAAACCGATTAACCAAGATTTGAGATAATTTTTATATGAAAGTTTTCATGTTTCCGGGGCAAGGATGCCAGCACGAAGGAATGGGAAAGGAATTGTATGACCGTTTTCCTAAAGCTAGAGATATTTTTGAAAGAGCAAACGATTTGTTGGGGAGAAGGATAACCGATGTCATGTTTTATGGTACAGAGTTGGAGTTGATGGAAACTCGAAATACACAACCTGCAGTTTTCTTGTATGAAGTTGCATTGGCTTTAGCTCAGGAAGAACTGAAGCCGGATCTGGTTGCCGGACATTCTTTGGGAGAGTTTGCCGCTCTTGTTGTAAACGGCACTATTAGTTTTGAAGATGGATTGAATTTGGTATTGCATAGGGCGTTGATTGCTCAAAAGGCTTGCGAAACAGTAAAAACAGCTATGGGGGCAGTTATCGGACTTCCCGATGAATATATAGCCCGAAGGATTAAAGAAATTTGGGATGAAACCGGAGAGCCGATTTATTTTGCCAATTATAATGGACCGGGACAAGTTGTTATTTCCGGTTCAAAAAAAGGTATTCGATTAGCTTGTAAGGCTTTTATGGCAGAAGGAGCCAAAAAGGCAGTTCCATTAATGATCGGTGGTAGTTTTCATACCCCGTATATGAAAGAAGCTCGTTTGGAATTAAAAGAACATATTGATAAAACAACTTTTCATACACCTTTTGTTCCTGTTTGTCAATGTGTGGACGGGCTATTACATTCGGAACCCGAACGGATAAAAGATAATCTGATAGAACACATTACTCATCCCGTGTTATGGACTCAAATGGTGCATAACTTGGCAAAAGAGGGGGCAATGGATTTTTATGAAGTGGGTCCGGACGATACTTTGCAAAAAATTGTAGCCCGTATGTACCCGGATAAGCGTGTATGTTCGATTTGGACGCTTCCCTTGTATGAATCCTGCCAGCCATTAAGTATTCATTAATATGCAGATGAATCTTGTTAGCGGATTTTCATCTTTAGCCGGATTCCTTTGGATATTTACGGCTATAAATCCTTTTTATCTTTGGAATCCGCTTGAAAATAGATTGACAACACTCGTTGGGGTTTTGGTAGTTATAGCTACGTTGTTTTTGTATAATAGAAGAAAATTGTTTTTTACCTCAAAGAGATTGTTGTTGGCTTTTTCTGTGTTTGTTTTTTTTGCTTATTTAACGTGGAGGTTGGATGATGGAATTTTAGCTACGGCAATTCGTTTTTTTATTTTTTTTCCACTGATACTGTTGGCTTTTTGGCGGAATGAGCTTCTGTACAAGGTGTATTCCCTATTTAGAAATGTAATCATTTTTTTAGCCATAGGTTCATGCGTTATCGCCATTTGTGCGGTAACGGGGATTATACAGTATTTGCCCTATTACGAGTTGGAAGCACAGTCCAACGTTCATGAAATGGCAGGTGTAACCTATCGGGTGTATGGTTGTATCGTTGTTACGGCTAAAGGAGGCTTCCTGTCTTCTGTCATTCCGCGGGCGTGTGGCCCTTTGCAAGAACCGGGACACTTTGCCATTATTTTGGGTTTTATATTTTTGATAGATCGATTTGCCCGAAATAGTATCAGTAAGTGGATCGTGATCTGTGGTATGTTGACGTTTTCAATAAATTTTGTCATCCTTGCCGGATTGGGAGAGTTATATGACATGATGGTCAATAAGGTAGGATGGAGAAAGTTGAAAATTTACCTGTCTTTTTTGTTATTTTGTACGATTATCTTTTTTAGTTTAGATGAAAGTTTACAAGCACAGTTATCGTTTTTACTTTATGAAAGAAATCTAGAGCAAATTGTAGGTTCTTTTATCTCAACAAATTCTTTACAGGGGGCTTTGGATGAACGTATTAACCAAACAGGGGCTTATTACTACGAACAGTTTACTCATTCGTCCAAGGTGATATCGGGTTTAGGTAAACTTGACAGTGAAGTTGTTCTTTCTGATTATCGCGGATT
The DNA here is from genome assembly GCF_022132345.1 of Butyricimonas sp. DFI.6.44. Taxonomy (NCBI): domain Bacteria; kingdom Pseudomonadati; phylum Bacteroidota; class Bacteroidia; order Bacteroidales; family Odoribacteraceae; genus Butyricimonas; species Butyricimonas sp. DFI.6.44. The sequence goes on from NZ_JAKNJD010000015.1 coordinate 26,377, forward strand.
AATTCTTCTTTTAGGATATATCGGTTTGATTTTATCTGTAATTTTAGCTTATACAGCTTTGTTAGGTGCTAAATTTAGACAGGGAATATTCCTGATTTGTGCGCTATTTCTGGTTTATCTTCATCGGGCATGGATGATGCACCAACCTTATATATATTTTTTGATATTTATTGCTATTTGCATGTATAATTATAGCATATATAGTAAACGAGTCTACGATTCAAAATAAAATTAGTATTAATATAATTGAGTATTTATTATGATTACATTAGATGAATTTGTGCAGAGATTTGCAGCAGAGTTTGATGAAACTCCTATTGAAACTTTTACTTCTGATACAGAATACAAAAAATTGGAAGAATGGGGATCTTTGGTAGCGCTTTCAATTATATCAATGATTGATGAGGAATTTGATAAATTCCTTACGGGAGCGGATCTGCGTTCCGTGTCTACGATTAAGGAATTATATAATTTAATACAAACTCGATAAATTGATACGGATATGCAAAATTTCATAAAACAATTTGCGGAGTTATTTGAAGAAACGGATCCGGAAGTGTTTAAGGCGGGAACAAAATTCAGAGAGTTGGATGAATGGTCTTCCTTGATTGCTTTGGCATTAATCTCCATGATTGATGAAGAGTATGATATTGTACTTAATGGAGAAGATATTCGTGATGCGGTGACAATAGAAGATTTGTATAATAAAGTGTTGGAGAAGAAATAATATCATGGCTTACAATCCATACTCTCTGGACGGGAAGGTGCTATTGATAACCGGGGCAGCCGGGGGAATTGGCAGAACTACTGCTATCGAGTGTTCAAGGTTGGGTGCGAGCTTGATTTTGACAGACATAAATGAAGAGGGGTTGAAAGAAACTTTATCTTCCCTTGAGGTTGTTTCCGGTCAAGAACATCGCTATTATAAGATTGATCTTACCGAGGAACAAGAAATAGCGGACTTGGTCGAGAATGTACCTGCTTTGGACGGGTGTGTTTGTAATGCCGGAGTCATGAAACTTACCTTAACTCAATTTATTACAATAGCAGAGATCGAAAGGGTTCAGCGAATAAACTTGATAGCCCCGATGTTATTGACAAAATATCTCGTGAAAAGGAAGAGAGTGAAACGGGGGACTTCGATTGTCTTTACGGCTTCGGCGGGTGGTGTTTTTCGGGTTTCTGTCGGGAACGGGATTTATGCTACCACTAAATGTGGAATAGATGCGTTTATGAGGACGGTGGCACTTGAATTGGGACCTAAAGGTGTTCGATGCAATAGTGTTAATCCCGGTATGGTGGAAACCAATTTAGTGCGTAATGGACAATTCACGGAAGAAGATCACCGAAAAGAATTGCAAAACTATCCCTTGGGACGATATGGGCAACCTTTAGATGTAGCCTTGGCCGTTATTTATTTGTTATCGGATGCTTCCTCGTGGGTGACCGGAACTGCTTTAAAAATAGATGGAGGGATGACTTTAAGTTAATACTTATGGAAAGATTGTTACAAGGTAAGGTTTGTATAATCACGGGTGCTGCCCAAGGTATCGGTAAAGCTATCGTCGAGCGTTTTGCCGGAGATGGAGCGGTGGTATATGCTTTCGATCGGCAGGTTGGAGTAATGGAGCAATGGGTAGAGGCTTGTGCTGAACGTTTCGGGACAAGAGTAATACCCGTTTGTTGCGATATTACGAATAGTGCAGAGGTGAAAAGTGCGTTGATGTCAATTCACAAGCAGGAAGGAAGAATAGATGTGCTGGTGAATAATGCAGGAGTGGTTTTCAACCGGAAGATGGGAATGATTGTTCGTGATGAAACGGAATTGATGTTTCGGGTGAATGTGATCGCCGTCTTGGAGTTGGTACAACTGGCCGCCCGATTTATGGCAAGAAACAAGACCGGTTCGATTGTGAATATTGCTTCTGTGACAGCTGTATTAGGATCGCCGGGACAAGTTGCTTATTCGGCAACGAAGGGGGCGGTTATATCCTTGACAAAATCGGCAGCGAAGGAACTTGCTTTACAAGGAATACGGGTGAATGCGGTGGCTCCGGGAATCGTGGAAACGGAACGCTTCACTGAGTTGTACGAAACCACGGGAAACAAGATTGATCAACGCATAGGAAAAATTGCTCTCGGACGTTTGGGGAGCCCGGAAGACGTGGCTAATGCCTGTGCTTTTCTGGCTTCCGAGAGGGCTTCTTATATTTCCGGACAGATTTTAGGAGTGGACGGTTGTGCGTCAATATAAAGGTATGGTACTGAATATTAATAAGCATGATGCTGATTCTTTGGCGGTAGTAGATTCTGCCGGAAACAAGTTGAGATATGGGGAACTGGTGGAGTTTTCAGAAGAATTGAAACGAGAGATCTCCAATCGTTCTCTGGTGTTCGTTTTTGCCGATAATGACGCGGGTGGGATTGCTTGGAGTATGGGATTCATAAATACCGGGATTGTCCCTTTGTTGTTGAATCCTAAGATAGATGGGGAGTTATTGGAACAGCTATATTCAATTTACCAACCCGGTTATGTATGTGTTCCAAGTAGGGATGCTGAACGATTCGGTTTTGGACAGAAGTTGAGTCGTTTCGGTTATTCCTTATTGAAAACGGGGAATATGGCTTATCCGCTACATGAGAAGTTATCGCATCTTTTACCCACGTCCGGTTCCACGGGCAGCCCGAAATTGGTGCGGCACAGTTACGAGAATGTGGAGGCTTCTGCGTTGAACATCTCGACTTTTTTTCAATTAAAAAAAAGTGATAGACCGCTACTCGTGTTACCCTTGTATTACACGATGGGGTTATCAGTTGTGTTCAGTCATTTGTTCGTTGGAGCGACTATTCTTGCCACGGATTTGAGTATGACACAGCGGGAGTTTTGGATTTTTTTGAAAGAACAAAAAGCGACGAGTTTCACGGGAGTACCTTACAGTTTCGAGATCTTGCGAATGATGCGTTTTTTCAGGATGGCTCTGCCCGATTTGGAGTTGTTGACACAAGGCGGGGGAAAACTGTCAAGGGAATTGAATCTTCAATTTGTGGAATACGCACAACAAACAGGGAAACGATGGATAGCCACTTACGGTCAGACGGAAGGAACAGCCAGAATGGCGTATTTACCGCCGGAATTTGCTTTGTCAAAGTGTGGTAGTATTGGTAAAGCTGTGCCTAACGGGGAATTGTACCTGACGGACACGGGGGGACAAGTGATCGAGGAAAATAATCGGGAGGGGGAATTGTGCTACCGGGGAAAGAATGTGACATTGGGGTATGCCTTGTGTAAGGAGGATTTGGCTTTGGGAGATACGCGAAACGGAAGTCTGAAGACGGGAGATTTGGCGTATCGGGATAGTGACGGATTTTATTATATCGTGGGGCGTACAGGGCGTTTCCTGAAGCTATACGGGACTCGGGTAGGGTTGGACGAGTGCGAGCATATCATTAAATCGAAATACCCGATAGAATGCGGTTGTGTGGGAACGGACGTGAAGATGATGGTTTACATTACGCGACCCGAACTGCAAGAACAGGTAAAAGGAGAACTGGTGGTAAAGACCGGGATTGTGGCTTCGGCTTTCGAGGTAAGGGTGATTCCCGAGCTGCCTAAGAATAACGTGGGGAAGATTTTGTATAGTAAATTGAGTAACCAATAAAATGAAAATAATAATAATGGAGCAGAAATATAACAAGGTATTCACGGAAGTCTTTGGTGTGGCAGAGAATGTTTTGAATGATGATTTTTCAAAGGATAGTGTAAAGGAGTGGGATTCCGTGCATCAATTGAATGTAATTGCATTACTGGAAGAAACGTTTGATATCATGTTTGAGCCGGAAGATATCATGAGTTTCACGTCTTATAAGACGGGCAAAGAGATATTGAGAGTGTACGGGGTGGAAATTTAACACGGTAAGACTTATGGCAAGGTGGGAGATAAAAAACGTGAGAATGGCAGGAGTTGCGGCAGCTGTTCCTCGAAACGTGATTCATACGACGGATTTTGACTTTTTTACCCCGGAAGAAGCCGAGGTATTCAATAATACGGTTGGTATTAAGCAAAGACATCTTGCTTCGGATGATGTTTGCGCATCGGATCTGTGTTTTGCTGCTGCGGAAAAACTTTTAGCTGACTTGAAGTGGGAACGAGAGAGCGTGGATGTTTTGATATTCGAGTCGGTAACCGGAGATTATAAAACTCCGCCCACGTCTTGTTTATTGCAGGAACGGTTGGGATTTTCGGAGAATTGTTTCACGATGGATATCCCGATGGGGTGTTGCGGTTGTATGTATGCCATTACAACAGGAGGAAATTTATTATCTTCCGGTAGCGTGAAACGCGCCTTATTGCTTGTCGGGGACACGGCTTTAAGAATGGGATCCATGAAAGATAAAAGCCGAGTACCGTTGTTTGGTGATTGTGGTACGGCAATGGCGTTAGAATATGATCGGACAGCACATGACATCGTGGTTGATTTTCACTCGTACGGGAAAGGATACGAGGCGTTGATGACTCCCCACGGGGGATTTCGTCACCCGATCACGGAAGAGTCTTTCGTGTATGAAGATTTCGGGCACGGGATTGTTCGAGCACCCGTGCACACGTTGATAAACGGAATGAACGTGTTTTCTTTTGCGATTTCCAAACCGCCCAAGTCGATAGAAACCTTTATGGCGGATTATAATATTGACAGAGATCATGATATAGACTATTTTCTTATCCATCAAGCAAACAAGATGATTGTTGATCGGATTGTTAAAAAATTGAAGTTGCCATTAGGAAAGGTACCATATAATTTGGAAGAATTCGGGAATCTGGGGGGAGCTTCTATTCCCTCGTTAATGGTGACACGTTTGCGGGAACAATTGATAAAAGAAGAGAAAACTTTACTTATGTCTTCTTTCGGATTAGGATTGACTTGGGGAACCGTGTGGATGAAGTCCCAACCGATGATTGTGCCCGAGTTGGTTTTGGTATAGTAATTTGAGAGTCTTGTGCAGAATAGATTTGATAAAGTTCCGGCAAACTATATGTATAATATTTTAGTACTTGATGGCGGAACGCAGGGACTAATAATAGTCAAGTCTTTACGTAAACTGGGTAACAGAGTCGTGATGATATATCACGGAAAACATTCGTACGCGGATGATTCAAAATATGTTTCGAAAAAATATTTCTGTAACTTAAAAGACGATACTGTTTTATTCTATGACTTCGTTGTTGATGTTGTAAGAAAAGAAAAGATAGATGCGGTTATTCCGATGTCAGATATGGCTTCTAAGTTTTTAAGTAAAAATAAAGAGGCATTATCACAATATGTTAGGTTCCAAGTTCCGGATTATAATGTATTTGAGAATGGATATGATAAAAACAAATTGATGAGTTTATGCAAGGCTAAAAATTATCCACATCCATTTACAATCAATTCATTAGAGAATATAGAAAAAGTCGGTAAAGAGAAATGCGTGTTTCCGCTATTAATAAAACCTAATCATACCTGTGGAGGAAGAGGCATGACGCTGGTTCATTCCTATGAAGAGTTATTGGAAAAATATCCGATAATTTATGCCCAATATGGTGATTGTCATTTGCAGAAATACATAAAACAAGGTGGAGCTCAAGTGGAAGTTCAGCTATACGTGAACGAGAAGCAGGAGTTGGTAAGTTCGTCTGTCATTTATAAATATAGATGGTATCCGGAAAATGGAGGAAGTAGTTGTTGTGCCGTAACTGTTGAGAATAAGGAAGTGGTAGAGATTTGTTATAATCTGTTGAAAGATTTAGGTTGGGTAGGTTTTGCTGATTTTGATCTTATCGAAGACCCGGAAGAAGGTGATTTGAAAATCATGGAGTTAAATCCAAGAGTACCGGCTTGCGTTAAAGCGGCGATTGTTTCGGGTATAGATTGGGGAAGAATTATTTTAGACGAGTATATGGGAAATCCTCAACAAAAATACGAGTATCGCTATGGTAAATTTTTAAGGCATATCGGTTTTGAAATGTTATGGTTCTTTTATTCATCCAAACGTTTCAATACATACCCGAGTTGGTTCCGTTTTTGGGGTAAAAATTTGTATTTTCAGGATTTAGATATTAAAGACCCATTACCTTTTATTTGGGGAACCATGCATAATATAAAAAAGCAACTAAGCCCGTCTTTTAGAAAATCTAAAGATGGAACTAGAGTTTAATGGTTTGATATTTCTTGATTGGTAACACATTTGGGTTTCTACACGAAAATGACGGATATAAAGACAGTTTTGTATACACCGGAGTGGCACGAGAGGTTATTGACTTTCATGATTGCAGAATATCCTAATAGGAGTCGATCTTATCTGGATTGGTGGTTGACTAATTTGGATCATGGAAAACAGGAAAATTGGAATAAGACCGTGATCTTGATGAATGAAAATAAGATTATTGGTTGTACAACTGCTAATGAAACAAGAATGTCATTGCATGAAGGGAAAGAAAAGAATGTTTTTTTAGTCGCGAACGTGATTATTTCCAGTCATTTCAGGGGAAAAGGATTAAGTAAAATGTTATACGGTCATATAAATCAATTTACGAATTGGTTTTCGACAGGTATTACGGATATTGCGTGGAATATACAATCTAAGCTAATGGATGTATTCATTAAGCTTGATCCGGTGAGAGTGTATATTTCATTGAATCGATTTGTTGTAACTGCCGCTTTAAAGAAAATAGGACTTTTAAGGTATAAACCCGGAGAAAATTATCCCGATACATTTGAATTAAACAAGAACGAATTATTCGTGAAAGTCGATGATGTTGAAAAAACAGATATTCCTGAAAATGGTTATTGGATGGAGGATACAGTTGAGTTTGTTCGTGACAGGTCATTCTTGAAAAATAGATTCTTCAATATGTATAGGAAGGATGAGTATCATATGTATAATTATCTGATTGATGGAATAACGAAGGGGTATCTGGTCGTGAGAAAAACACGTCTTAGCGGGATTGATATGTTGTCACTGGTGGATTTCAGGTGTAGCCGATCTATTTACGAGAGGAGAATGATGCTAGCTGTTGTAAAATTGGCAAAAATGAATAAAATAGGTATCGTTATCACCTTAACATCGAGAAATTATTCATGGATTTCATGTAACCCGTTGACAATAAAAATGAAAAAAAAATTGCATACAGCAACAGGTGATCCAAAGATGATGAGAAATGAAAATATTTTGATCACGTCAGCAGATTCAGATTTGGATTTTGTGTATTATTAAGTCAGGAATCATGAACATACTAACTTTTGATATAGAGGATTGGTGGGCATATGAATATTATAAACTAGGCAATAAAGTTGATTGGCTGCCTCGTTTAAATGATTATTTGGAGCGTATTTTGGATATTCTTGAGGAGCGTGGTTATAAAGCAACTTTCTTTATTCTTGGCGAGATGGCTCGTTGTGCTCCGGATGTCGTTCGTAAAATAGATCGGGCAGGGCATCATATAGGAAGTCATTCAAATTCTCATACTTTTTTGTATAAATTTGATTATGCCGGAGCGGAAGAAGATACACGAGTGGGAATTGATTCTATCGAGCAGTTAATAGGTAGAAAAATCACGGCTTATCGAGCTCCTGCTTTTTCAATTTCGGATGAGAACAAGTATATCTTTGAAATTTTGCATAAGTACGGGATTGAAATTGATTCTTCGGTTTTCCCGGCTAATCGTTCTTTTGGCGGTTTTAATAATTTTCAGACAGATCGGCCCGCGATAGTAGAATACAATGGGATTCGTATTAAAGAGTACCCGATCCCCATGGTCACGTTGTGTGGAAAATCCGTGGCCTATTCCGGGGGAGGATATTTTCGATTGTTTCCTTATGGCATGATTCGTTCTTTCGTGAGGGAACACGATTACGTGATGACGTATTTCCACATGAAGGATTTTGATAATAAACAGGAAAGGCGTTATAAAGGATGGGAACGAGAACCCGCTGCAATACGTTATTTTAAAACTTATTACGGGCTTAAAGGGAATTTTAGGAAGTTTCAAAAGTTGGTCAAAGACTTTGAGTTTATTTCTCTTCAAGAAGCTGATAATTTATTTGATTGGCAAAAACAACGAATCATAAATATTTGATTTTTTTTCTATCGTGTAATAGAAAATGTTTGTGTTTTTTCTTGTTGTTATAAAATTTCATGGTGGTGTATAAATATTTTTTTAAGCGTGTGATTGACTTTATCGCTGTATTCTGTGTATTGTCGGTTATTTGGCCGATTTTAGGAATTATTGCTATATGGCTTTTTTTCGCGAACAAGGGTGCGGGAATTTTCTTTGTACAAGAAAGACCGGGTAAAAATGGAAAAATATTTAAAGTCATAAAGTTTAAATCCATGACTGATGAGCGTGATAAAGATGGAAAGTTATTACCGGATGCGTTAAGACTTACAAGAGTGGGACGTTTTATTCGCGGGACTTCGATAGATGAATTGCCTCAGCTTTTTAATGTGCTGAAAGGTGATATGTCGCTTATAGGACCAAGACCGTTAGTTATCCAATATCTCCCTCTGTATTCTGCGGAACAAAATCGAAGGCATGAAGTACGACCCGGGATTACCGGTTGGGCTCAGGTTCATGGTAGAAATTTGCTTTTGTTGAGTAAAAAATTCGAATATGATGTGTGGTATGTCGATCACTGTACCTTAATGACTGATATAAAGATTGTTTTTATTACGATAAAAAAAATCTTTACCAAAGAAAACATCGGAGAAGGTGCGGGGAATATGAAGGAAGTGGATGATCTTCATTTTTTAGAGCGGTTAAAAAAACAATGATAGAATTTGGTTCTGATTTTCATGTGATAGATAATTTCCACGGGGAAAAATCTATCGTAAACTTTTATTCTAATTCCCAATTTTTAGCGGATGGAAGACAATGTATACTCTGGCTTATTGATTATTTTAAGTGGAAACGCGTTTGGATGCCGGCCTATTTCTGCTATGAGGTTGTAGATACGATAAAGAATAGTCCGGTTGAAGTTGTCTTTTATGAAGATTCGCCTTTGGCTAACGATACATCCTTGATATCTAAAATAGACTTCAAAAAAGGTGATGTTTTATTAAGGGTAAATTTTTTTGGACTTCGGGGTTTTAGAAGTAACGTTGACATACCTGTTCCTGTAATAGAAGATCATTCGCACGATTTAATTGGAGAGTGGGCACAAAAAAGTGATGCAGATTGGTGTATCGCTTCTTTGAGAAAGACGATTCCTATTCCGGAGGGGGGGATTTTATGGTCACCGAAAGGATTCTTGGGAGAGAAAATTTTTCAACGTGTTGAAGAGAATGAAAGCCTTGCCCAAAAAAGGTGGCGTGGCATGGAATTAAAAAAGTTGTATTTACAGGGGAGCATTGATGATAAGAATTGTTTTAGAAATTTATACTTGGATACTGAGAAAGAATTTGAGCGGCTTCCTGTTTCTCGTCTGGATGATAGGAGTTTAGAATATATTGCAAGTTTTGATATCGTAACGTGGTATCTTCAAAAATCCGAGAATCAAAAAAATCTTGCCCGTATCGCCTCGGCTTATTTTAAGATACTTAACACGGAGAATAGTAAATGTAATCCATTTTCATACATCCTTTTATTCGAGGATACAAGAAGGCGGGATGAGGTAAGAGAAAATCTTATAAAACGGCGTGTTTACCCTGCTATATTATGGAACATTTGTGATTCCCAGTCTATTGAGATACAAAATATTGGAGATAAAATTCTTTCTGTCCATTGTGATGGTAGATACACTGAAAAAGATATAGAGGAATTGAAACAGATAATAGAATCCGTGTTATGATAAACATTATTGGCTTGGAACACTCGGAACAATGGGACGAGATAGTTAAATCATTTAAAGAATATGATGTATATTATTTAAGCGGTTACGCTAAAGCCTTTCAAATCCACGGGGATGGTATACCAATTCTTGTTTATGTGGAGAGAAGCGAGTTGCGAGGAATGTGTGTGTATATAAAACGTGAGATTTCTCTTAACAAGCGTTCACGTGTATCTGAAAAAAATCAAATATTCGATCTGATTACACCTTACGGATACGGTGGTTTCCTTTTTGACGGGGTAGATAAATCAAAAATTGATGCAATGCTCGTCGAATTACAAGATTACTTCTTTAAAGAAGGGATCGTTAGTGAGTTTGTTAGATGGCATCCGCTTTTAAATAATGTGGATAGCCTTAGGGGTAAGATTGATATTATTGATTTGGGACATACTATTCATATGGATCTTACTTCTAAAGAAACTATTTGGCAGAATATTACGAGTAAAAATAGAAATACAATTCGGAGAGCGCAAAAATGCGGAATTGTAATTCATCATAAACAGGAAAGATATTTGCTTTCAATATTTAAGGAAATCTATAATTCAACCATGCGGAAAGATAATGCTGAAGAATATTATTATTTTGAAGATGCATTTTATGATTCCATTCACTCTGATTTGAAAAATAATTACGAATTATTTTATGCGGAGATTGACGGAAAGATTATAGCAATGGCGATAATTCTTTTTGCTAACCGAAAAATGCATTACCACCTTTCCGGCTCATTGGTAGAGTACCGTAACTTAAATCCTACAAATTTACTTCTTTATGAGGCAGCATGCTGGGGGGCTGAACAAGGATTTGAAACTTTTCATCTTGGAGGTGGTTTAGGTGCTTCAAAAGACAACCTGTATAATTTTAAAGCGGCTTTTCATCGTTATGCGGCGAATCAATTTTCTATTTCTAAAATGATATATAATCAAGGCGTTTACGATTATTTAGTAAATGAACGTATAAAAGAATCGGATTCTTTTGATACAGGGTCACATTTTTTCCCTTTATATAGAAGTGGCAGTTAAGAAATACATCTCATTTTTCAGAAAAAACTTTGATGGATATTATTCAAGTGGTGAATGTTGTGTTTAATTCCAATACTTACGTTTTATTGGAAGAGGGGCATGAGTGGTGTTGGTTAGTAGATGTGGGGGATGTAGCTCCGGTGTTGGATGCTATTCCCAAGGGGGGAACGGTACGGGGAATATTTCTCACGCATACGCATTATGACCATTTATACGGGATTAATCGTTTGGTCGAATTGTTTCCGGATTGTGTTGTATACACTTCGGAAGCCGGAAAAGAAGGATTATTTTCTGATAAATTGAATTTCTCCAGATATCACGATGACCCCATTTTATTCTCAGGAAACAATTTGTGTGTATTGCATGATAATGATGAAATAGAATTATTTCCGGGGGAGTTGTTGACTATAATGGAAACCCCCGGGCACGATAGCAGTTGTTTGACTTACTACACGAAGAAAGTAATATTCACGGGAGATTCCTTTATCCCCGGCTTGAAGATTATAACATCTTTTCCTCGTAGTGACAAAGAAGAGGCTGCTCGATCACTACAATTTATTCTAAAGATTGCAGAAGGTCGAAACCTGTATCCGGGGCATGGGGAGTTTTATATTTTTAATGAATAATATATTAGAATGAATTCAAGAATTTGGATGTCTCTTGCCCACATGGGGGGAAGAGAACAGGAATTTATACAAGAGGCATTTGACACGAATTGGGTTGTACCGTTAGGTCCAAACGTGAATGCTTTTGAAAAATCTTTGCAGGATTTTTTGACAGGAAACGGCGAATCGGGAGATGGGGGCAGAAGTGTTGTGGCGTTGAGTGCGGGAACGGCAGCATTACATTTGGGGTTGATTCTGTTAGGAGTGAAGATGGGGGATGAGGTAATCTGCCAATCGTTTACCTTTGCGGCATCTGCCAATCCTATTGCCTATCTTGAAGCAAAACCGGTGTTTGTCGATAGTGAACCGGATACGTGGAATATGGATCCGGTATTGTTGGAAAAAGCGATTAACGATAGAATTGCCATGACTGGTAAAAAGCCAAAAGCCATTATCCCGGTTCATTTGTATGGTATGCCCGGAAAAATGGACGAAATACTGGCAATAGCCCGAAAATACGAAATCCCTGTTTTAGAAGATGCGGCAGAGTCACTCGGATCCGAGTATAAGGGAAAAAAGTGTGGAATGTTTGGAGAGTATGCGGTACTGTCTTTTAACGGGAATAAAATAATCACGACTTCGGGCGGGGGGGCTTTGGTGTGTCCTTGTAACGATACTGCCGGGCGGGCGTTATTCTATGCCACGCAAGCAAGGGATAAGGCTCCTCATTATCAGCATTCTTGTATCGGGTATAATTATCGGATGAGTAATATATGTGCCGGTATAGGGCGGGGACAAATGTTCGTACTGGAAGAACATATTAATAGAAGACGGGTAATACATGATTTATATGCACATCTGTTTGAAGGAATGAAAGGTGTGCGTGTGATGAGTCAACCGGAAGGTGGGGATTTTGATTCTAATTACTGGTTGACATGTATCACGGTGAATTCGAATGAAGCAGGATTTACGAGAGAAGACGTCCGTTTAGCATTGGACGCGGATAATATCGAGAGCCGACCATTGTGGAAGCCGATGCATTTACAACCCGTGTTTGCAAATGCTCCATTTTATGGCAATGGAACGAGTGAACATTTGTTCGAGATCGGCTTGTGTCTGCCGTCGGGACCAACGTTGACCGACGAGGATATCGCACGGGTGGTAAACGTCATTCGTGATTTACAAAAAACAAATTCTTGAATTTAGATCAAAAAATAATAATATTGAATATATGTATACTTGGGGTAGAATTATTTTATTCCTGTTGGGGGGAATGTTGCTCTTTTCTTGTGGTTCCCGTAAGAAAGTCGTGTATCTGCAGGATGTTGAAGTTAATAAAAGAATAAAGGCAGAGTGTGAATACAAGACCGTGATTCATACGGATGACTTATTATCTATTATCGTGTCATGTGATGATCTGGAATCGGCATTGCCCTTTAACACGCCAATGATCGGTTTGGGCAGGGAAGTAAATACCACGACCACCCAACAGATTCCGCGTGGGTATCTGGTAGATAAGAACGGGGAGATTGATTTTCCGGTTTTAGGAAAAATAAAAGTAGAAGGCATTTCGCGGAATGATTTGGCGGAATTATTAAAAGAGAAGTTGTCGGTCTACTTGAAGAATCCTATCGTGACGATTCAATTCCAGAATTTTAAAGTGACCATTTTGGGTGAAGTAAAAAATCCCGGCAGTTATAAAGTCGCTAGTGAACGAGTTTCAATATTAGATGCCCTTGGTATGGCAGGAGATTTGGGGATTAACGGTAAACGGAAAAATGTACTGGTGATGCGGGAGCAAGGTGACGAAAAAATCTTTACTCGTGTAGATTTGACATCGAGTGAATTTATCGATTCGCCTTTTTTCTATTTACAACAGAATGATGTCGTGTACGTGGAACCCAACAAGGGACGGATCGCGGGAGGAAGTGTCAGTGCTTTCTTGCCCTATATATTGTCAAGTATGTCGACAATCGTGGCTTTAATTACTTTAATCGTGAAATAGTGTAAATGAAATCGTGTTAGGTGCATGAAAACGAATAATCAGGAAAACAATTTATTACAGACGGAAGAAGAAGAGTATTTTGATCTGCGGGCTTTTTTCTATAAACTTTTGGCACGTTGGTGGTGGTTCGCAATCAGTGTACCTTTGTGTGTGGGATTCGCCCTGTACATTTGTTTTAGTTCAACTCCGGTATATAAAGTCGGGGCAAAAGTTATGATCAGTGATTCCAAAAAAGGAGAACTGGGAGTGAATCCCATGTTGAAGGAATTGGGATTTTTGCAAGGGAATATGTTGGTGGAGAATGAGATTGTTGAACTCATGTCCAAAAACTTGGTTATGGATGTGGTGAAAGAGTTGGAACTGAACATTGATTATACCCGGAGGAAGATGTTGCGGGATGAGAAATTATATAGAAGTACTCCGATTAAGGTGCTGGTAGATATTCCCCGGAATATCAAGGACACGACAATCTATGTGATACTCGAAAGTGCGAATAAAATAAAAGTGTATGATGCTGATAAAAATCTTGCATTCGAAGGGAAATACTCTACAGCCATCCCGATGGGAGGTTATAATATAGCAATAGAAAAAAGTGACTCTTTGGCTTCGGTAGACGATGAGATCCGGGTGGATATTATATCATACGAGTCGGCTACAACTAAATTTCACAAGCAATTGGAAGTTGCTTTGCTTGAGAAAAACACGAGTGCTGTTCAGGTTTTATTGAAAGAAACAAATCCGGAGAAAGGGAAGGATTTTCTTTACACGATGATTCGTCGTTATAACGAGAACGGGATCGGTGACAAGCAACTTGTTTCGGCTAAAACGGTAGATTTTATCAACGAACGTTTACGGGTGATCAACCAAGAATTGGGCGACATTGAAAATGATGCGGAGAGTTTTAAAAAGGCACATCAATTGACTAATATCGCCTCTGATGCGGCGTTCGTGATGGAACGTAAAAAAGTCACTGAAGCTGAGTTGTTAAAACTTGAGATGGAGATGGAGGTTGTAAAAAGCGTGAGGGCTTATCTCGAGGGGAATGAAGGAGAAGAGTTTAGAATATTGCCGGAGCGTTTGGGATTATCAGACGAGGCATTGAATAGTGGAATCAGTAAATACAACGAGTTGGTATTGCGGAGAGGGAAGTTATTGCTGTCTGCCCGCGAGAGTAATCCAATCGTAACAGGATTGGAAATGCAACTTCGGGAGTTAAAGAAAAGTATTCTCTCGGCTATCGCGAACGTGGAAAAGGGAATGGATATTAAAATTGCTAATTTAGAGCGGGAAAGCCAGCAAGTGGAGAAAAAATTGACATCTGTACCAACGCAAGAAAAACAATACCGTTCTATCGCTCGTCAACAAGAATTAAAGGAAAATTTATTCTTGTTCTTGATGCAAAAACGAGAAGAAGCCGAGATCGCTAAATTGATGTATGTGCCTATGGCGAAGATTATTGAAAATCCGGATCCGGGAGAACGACCGGTTGCACCGAGAAAAATGTTGATCTTGTTATTCGGTATGTTCATGGGGATAGCGTTGCCTGTCGGTGTGTTGTTTGTGATGGACTTGTGGGATACGAAAGTAAGGGATGCATCGGAAGTGGAGAAAGTTATACATTCACCCCTGCTGGGTACATTGCCTCAGTTACAAGATGGTAAGACTTCCGTTGATCAGGATGATTTCATGATGTCGGAATCCATGCATTTGATTCGCGAAAATCTGAATTACCTGATCAAACAAAAAGCGACTCCTGTGATTATGGTATCGTCCACGATCCCGAGAGAAGGGAAATCTCTGGTTGCGGCTCATTTGGCGAATGCTTACGCTAAGGCCGGCAAAAAAGTGGTGGTTATCGGTTGTGACTTGCGGAAT
The DNA here is from genome assembly GCF_022132345.1 of Butyricimonas sp. DFI.6.44. Lineage (NCBI taxonomy): Bacteria > Pseudomonadati > Bacteroidota > Bacteroidia > Bacteroidales > Odoribacteraceae > Butyricimonas > Butyricimonas sp. DFI.6.44. The sequence goes on from NZ_JAKNJD010000015.1 coordinate 41,745, forward strand.
CCTCGGCTGAACGAGTATTTCAAACGGGAGAATAGAAAAGGTTTGTCTGCTTATCTTGCCGGAATGGAAGATGATCCGGGTAAAATCATGGAGAAAGTGGATGATAATCTGTACGTGATATTCGGGGGAACCGTACCGCCGAATCCGACACAGTTGGTTGCTAGTCCCCGGATGGGTGAGTTGCTGGAAAATTTGAAGAAAGAGTTTTCGTATGTCATCATGGATACCCCTCCCTTGGGAATTTTAGCTGACGGTTTCTCGTTGAGCGGGTACGCGGATGCTTGTGTGTACGTGATTCGGGCAAATGTATTGGACAAAAAAGGATTGCGAGTAATTTCCGATTTGGAGAAAGGAAATCGTTTGGAAAATCTGGGAATCGTGGTGAATGGAATCAAGTTGAGTCGCTCCGGAGGCTATGGATACGGATACGGTTATGGCTATGGGTACGGTTATGGCTATGGTCAGGAAAATACAAAGAAGAAGAAGTCGAAATAATTTCTTTCCCATGGCTTGGTTTCAAAAAGAGAATAAACAGTATTTTTTTTACGAGCATGATATGCATTCCCATATATTGCCGGGATTGGATGATGGCGTGAAGACGATCGAGGAGTCGGTTGCTATCGTGAAAAGGATGTTGGCATTGGGAGTCAGGAGATTTTCTTTTACCCCTCACATCTCTTTTCCTTCACCCATGAATACCCCGGAGATCATACGGGACAGGTTGAACTTACTAAAGGAATGTCTTTTGAAAGAAGGGATTTCTTTGGATGCGGACGCGGGGGCGGAATATAAAGTAGGAGAATACATGCTGGAGTTGATCGAGAGGGATAACATCGCTTCGTTTCAAGGAAGAAGAGTTTTGATAGAACATAGTTTTGTATCTCCTTCGCCTTCTTTTGAAGAGGTCGTTTTCCGGTTACAGGAGAGAGAATATATCCCGGTGCTGGCTCACCCCGAACGATACCCGTTTTACGCGGGATGTATACTGGAACGTGCGAATACGTTGAAAAACAGAGGATGTAAAATGCAGGTGAATTTGTTGTCCTTTACCGGGTTCTACGGGAAAGAAGCTACGCGTGGTGCGCAGATACTGTCGGATGCAGGGGTGATAGATTACCTTTCAGGGGATATTCATTCCATGCGACAAATAGAACATTTGGAGAAATTTATGAAATCAAAGAATTCTGCTTTTTTGTTCAAACGTATGAATACTTAGCTTTATTGAAATAATAGATGATTAACAAGGAAAACCTCGGGTGAGAAAACCCGAGGTTTTTTTGTGATGTATTTTTTATCGAGAGAATTTAAATATTTTCCATTGGAAAATTGTTTTATTGGAAAATATACGATACTTTTGTATATGTATTTCATTAGAAAAGTGAATTTATAAATTATGAAGTAATATAAAGCAGGAGGATTGATTATGGCGAAAGTATTTTTCAAACGATATGGTTTAACTTTGTTGGGGGTTTTATTAGGGGCGTTGGGTGGTTTCTTGTATTGGCGGTTCGTGGGATGCGCGAGCGGGACTTGTCCGATCACGTCTTCACCGCTATATAGTTCTTTGTGGGGAGCCGCGATGGGAGGCTTGTTGTTGAGTATGTTTATCCCCAAAAATAAACGCGATTAGTATGGATACCTTGTGTAAGATACGGGATATGTATCGGGCAATTGCAGAATTTGAAGCCCGTTTCGAGAAAGTTTATCAATTGGGTTTGAACGAGGGAATGGTCTTGTGCTGTCTCTCCAGAATGGAAAAACTTTCTTCCGGGGAGATTGCCGAGCAATTGAATTTAACAAATTCGAATACCTCGAAAGTGATTAAATCCATGGAAAGTAAAGGTTTTATCCGACGAACCATCGGAGATAATGACAAGCGGCAGATGAATTTTTCCCTGACGTCCGAGGGAGAAATGAAAATTAGGGAAATAGAGGGGGGAAGCATTGAAATACCGGAATTACTAAAAAAACTATTATAATATGGCTTCTCTGGATAAACAAAATGTTACAGGCTCGTACGCGTTAACGGGTTTGTTCACGCTGGTTTTGCGTTTGGTGGTAGGTTGGACTTATTTTTCGGCCTTTTGGCGTCGTTTGGTGCTGGAAAACAAATTGATACCCGATACCGCCGGGTATATCGGAGAAAAGTTTAATCACTTTCTCCCGAATTCGATAGGTATAAAATCCGTTATCGAATACTTGGTTACTCACCCGGAATTGTTATGGTGGGCGATGGTTGTTTTCACGTTGGTGGAATGTATTGTGGGATTGTCTTTTATGCTCGGGTTCTTTACACGTCTGATGAGTGTGGGAGTGATGGCGTTGGCAGGAGGTATTCTACTCGGTTCCGGTTGGTTGGGAACCACGTGTCTGGATGAATGGCAAATCGGAATACTTGGTGTCGCGGCGGGATTCACGATTTTCTTGTCCGGGGGAGGGCGATATTCGGCGGATCACTTTCTACTCTCCCGAATAACGTGGTTACGTGATCGCCAATGGTCGCGATGGTTGACTTCCGGTGACTTGCCGTTATCTGTAAAACAAGTGAATCGAGTGGTCATGGTTGGTTCTGTCGCCATCCTGTTCTTGACGCTCTTCACGAATCAGGTTTTTCATAATGGTGTTTGGGGACCTTTACACAATAAATCTGTGAAACCGAAGATTGAAATTTCTGATGCAAGTATCAAACAAGGGGAATTGCAGTTTACGGTCTATCGGGTAGAGGGGGTTGATGTGTACGGCTCATTCTTGATCGGGATTACGCTAAAAGATACAGCGGGAAATATTGTGTTTGATAAAAATGGGGAAGAGTTGTCCCGTTTCCCGGGAACAGGCATTCAAAACAAGTACGTCGCGAAGGTGCAGCCCGGCAAGCATAGTCTGGTGCTCCCTTTGGGGGGAAAGGCGGAGTTGACGATCCGGGATGAGGCTATCACGGGATTACCTGTCGGAAAATACGAGTTAATCCTTACAGATATAAGCGGTATCACTTGGAATCAGGATGTTTTTGTGAAATAAGGAAGATTCTTTGATATAACTTTTAAGAGGTCGACCGGGAAGTAAAATTCTCGGTCGTTTCTTTTTTAGTTTCTTGTGTAGCTGTTTTTTTTACTGTTTTGCCGGTGATATTCAACCGTGAAGTCATGCGGGCAAGACGTTCATGTAATTTGTGTGACCAATAAGAGGACCCAATATAATCCTACCGAAGAACTAGGGTAATCAGTACATGGGGCTGTGTTTGCTATCGTGCATCTTCGGTGTTTCTATATGGAAGATAATAGGATGTACGGGGTATGAACGGAGGAAGACCGGAGATGGGGTATGATTACGGTATTACTTGGGTAGGATTACAATGGGTTCTCTCTAGGTTCAGGTATTGGATTAAATGGAATATTCTTGTTTGTAGAAGAGTGTTTAGCAATAATTTAGAGCGTATTATTTATCGATCGTTTATTGACATTAATAAAATTTACTCTTTAATCAAATCTGCAAATCCGCAATCATCTAATTGCGAGTAATAAAAAATATTGTCATGAAAATTTGCGATAAACAAAAATGATGTATATTTGCAACGCAATAAACGATGGTTTTTTCATATTAAAATGTCGTTTGGCGAAACAGTTTTCGTGTACCTATAAGAAATATCACTGTTTAAGTGGGGTGCGTGAAACACATGGCAATAAATAATCTAAACCCGTGATAGGGTCAGTGCGCGAAGCGCATCCGGACGTAGTGTGCCGGGAAAATGGCGAGAAGGTGGAGAATCGCTTTTCGTAACAGAATCAACAATTACATGATCGAGGAGAAAAAAATACACTGGTATGTCGCTTATACGCGGGTAAATCAGGAATTATTTATCAAGAAAAAGTTGGACGAGTTGGGGATCGAGAATTTTCTCCCGCGTGAGGAGCAGGTTCGGGATACCCCGCTGGGTCGTAAGACTATTCGTGTACTTTTGATCCATGGTATGATTTTTATCCGTACGGATAAAGCCACGAGTTTCTCCTTGATTAACGAGTATTCCTTGAATATCGTTTACCTGAAAGATATAGAAGGGCGTTGTTCTTTGATTGTTCCCGACAAGCAGATGGAGAATTTCATGTTCTTGTTGGATTTTTCGCCGGGTGGCATCGAGATATTGAACAAGGACCTCAAGCGAGGTGACCGGGTGCGGGTGCTCAAAGGTCCCTTGCAAGGGTTAACGGGAGAGTTGGTACGTTTGAGAGGGCACAAACGAGTGGTGATCCGTTTGGACGGTGTGGCATCGATAGCCACGTCTTATATTCCGGGTTCCTTTCTTGAAAAAATAGAGTAGAATAGAACAATCGAATTAATTTAAGATTCATGAATTATGATTTGCGATTAAAAAAGTATCGATAAGTACAATTGAAATCATAAATCTAAAATCATAAATCAAGAAATATAAATGGAAAAAGGTTTATTTCACGATTTGTACAAGCGATTGAACATGCTTGATATCCGGGCGTATCCCCCGGGGCAATTGTCTGGCTTGTTACACGGTTACTTAACAGTGTATTCTATGGTACGGGTGTACCCGTGGTTGGAGGGGACTTTCGGTCACTCGGGTGATATTCACGAGCGGGCGAAAGAGATTGCACGGCTATACTCGGGGCAGTTGAGGAATGAGGATATTCCCGTGGATACCCGGGTGGGGTATGCGGCAGATATGATGGATGTTTACCAGGTGTACTCGGACTTGGGGTACTTGAAAAATGGTGTGGATGCGGCTTACCAGATACTCTCGGTGCGGGAGAATGGTAAAATCGCTTTGCCTTGTCGGACACCGAATGTTTGTCGGTTACTGTGTAATTGTTACTATTTTGCTGGAGATGAGGTGTGTGGTGAATTGGCGGGGAGGTTGGTGATGGAAGTATTGGGATATATGCGGGGCGGAGAACGTGATGTGTTGTTGGCGTGGTGGAGTGCTATTTGTTTGTACAATGATGTGGTCGGGGCAATGGAATTACCCAAAGAAGAACTGGAGCGGTTGAACGAGGAACGGGCTCGTTTACGGGGCAGCGTGGAGCGGGAGGAGGACGAGAGGATCGAACGTTTCCGACAAGCGGGACAGGAAGCGGACTTTGGTTTGGTATCGGAGGTTTTTTATATTTTGGCGAAGCGGCAGTTCGAGGAATTGAATAAAACGTGTGGGTAGAATTATTTAATTTATAATTATGAAGATAGCGATAGTGGGAACCGGTTACGTGGGCTTGGTATCCGGGACGTGTTTTTCGGAAATGGGAGTTGATGTGACTTGTGTTGACGTGAATAAAGAGAAGATAGAACAGTTACAACATGGGATGATCCCGATTTACGAGCCGGGACTGGAAGAGATGGTACACAAAAACGTGAAGGCGGGAAGGTTGCATTTCACGACCGATTTGACCGAGGTTTTGGACGAGGTGGAGGTCGTGTTTAGTGCCGTGGGGACACCCCCTGACGAGGATGGTTCGGCAGACTTGAAGTACGTGTTGGAGGTGGCACGAACCGTGGGACGCAACATGAATAAATATCTGGTGGTGGTGACCAAAAGTACTGTACCCGTGGGAACGGCAATTAAGGTAAAACAAGCAATTCGGGAGGAACTGGAACAGCGTGGTGTGACGCTCGAGTTTGACGTGGCTTCTAACCCGGAGTTTTTGAAGGAAGGGGCGGCGGTAGAGGATTTCATGCGTCCGGACCGTGTTGTCGTGGGAGTGGAAAGTGACCGTGCTAAAGAGAGCATGACCCGTCTTTATCGTCCTTTTATGTTGACCAATGATCGGATGATTTTTACCGATATACCTTCTGCCGAGATGATTAAATACGCCGCTAACTCGATGTTGGCAACCCGTATTTCTTTTATGAACGATGTGGCGAACTTGTGTGAACTTGTTGGCGCAGATATCAATATGGTGCGTAAGGGAATCGGGGCAGATACCCGTATCGGACAGAAATTCCTGTATGCGGGTTGCGGGTATGGCGGAAGTTGTTTCCCGAAGGACGTGAAAGCGTTGATCAAGACTGCCGAGCAAAACGGTTACGAGATGCAGGTGTTGAAGGCGGTGGAAAGCGTGAACGAGCGTCAGAAGTCGGTTCTGTTCCGCAAGTTTGTGAATCATTTTAGCGGGGACGTGAAGGGGAAAACTGTAGCGTTGTGGGGTTTGGCTTTCAAACCGGAAACGGATGACATGCGTGAGGCGCCCGCTCTGGTGTTGATTGATTTGTTGTTGAATGCGGGGGTGACGGTGAAAGTGTACGATCCTATTGCCATGGACGAGTGTCATCGCCGAATCGGGGATACGGTGGTTTACTGTAAAGATATGTACGAGGCGACGGTAGACGCGGATGCTTTAATGCTTGTCACGGAGTGGAAAGAGTTCCGGGTGCCGAGTTGGAGCGTGTTGAAAAAATCGATGAACGGTCGTGTGGTGATTGACGGGCGGAATATATACGAGAGACGGGAGCTGGAGGAGAACGGTTTTGAGTATTATAAAATAGGATAAATGAAAATACTGGTGACAGGTGCAGCCGGTTTTATCGGGTTTCATGTTGCCCGGCATTTGCTCGAGCGTGGTGATGAAGTGGTGGGACTGGATAATATCAACGATTATTACGATGTAAACTTGAAATACGCCCGTTTGGCAGAAGCGGGGATTGATAGGGAATGCGTTGAATACGGGAAACCGGTACAAAGTGTGAGGTACCCGTTATATCGATTTATAAAATTGAATCTCGAGGACCGGGAAGAATTACCGGGATTATTCGAGCGGGAGAAGTTCGAGCGTGTGATAAACCTTGCAGCTCAGGCGGGAGTCCGTTACTCAATTGAGAACCCGTTTGCTTATGTGGATAGTAATCTCGTGGGATTTGTCAATGTTTTGGAGTGTTGCAGGCATAATCATGTTCGACATCTGGTTTACGCTTCCTCGAGTAGCGTGTACGGGGCAAACGATAAAGTACCTTTCTCGGAAGACGATCGGGTGGATGAGCCCGTGAGCCTGTATGCTGCCACGAAGAAGGCGAACGAGTTGATGGCGAGTTGCTATTCCAAACTTTACGGGATGCCTGCCACTGGTTTGAGATTTTTCACGGTTTACGGTCCGTGGGGACGACCGGATATGGCGCCCATGCTTTTCGCTAAAGCGATCATGAACGGGGAGCCTATCAAGGTATTTAATCACGGGAATATGATGCGGGACTTTACGTACATCGATGATATCGTGGAGGGGATGATTCGTGTGTTGGACAAGGTGCCGGGAGTTAATAAAGATCGTCAACATAGCGTGTATAATATTGGTTGTTCCTCTCCCGTGATGTTGACGGATTTTATAGAGTGCTTGGAACGGGCTATCGAGAAAGAAGCGGAGAAGATTTATTTGCCAATTCAGCCGGGGGACGTGTACCGAACTTATGCAGACACGTCGAGACTGGAGCGAGAGGTGGGGTATAAACCTCGGGTAGGGTTGGAAGAGGGAGTTGGCAAGTTCGTGGCGTGGTGGGAAAGGTTTCATTATTTGTAGTTATGTCTGCTGAAAATATACGGCGTGTTGCTAAAAACACCTTGTTTTTGTATGTTAGAATGTTTGTGATGATGGGAGTGACGTTCTATACTTCACGTGTTGTGCTGAATGCTTTGGGGGTGACGGATTTTGGAATATACAATGTGGTGGGAGGAGTGGTTGCAATGTTTTCTTTTTTGACGAATACTTTTACAAGTGCCACTCAGCGTTTTCTGAATTATGAAATGGGATTAGGAAATCGGATGCGTTTGCGAGAGATATTTAGTATGAGTATCACGTTGAATATGTTGATAGGAGTGTTGATGATAATTGTTTTCGAGATTGCAGGGGTATGGTTCATCAATAATAAATTAGTGATACCAGTGGAGCGATTAGGTGCGGCGCATTGGGTTTTTCAATTTTCTTTATTGGCAATGGTGATAACAATTATTACGTCACCCTATAATGCAGTGGTTATAGCTAATGAAAAAATGAGTGCTTTTGCTTATATATCAATTGTGGAAGCGTTGTTGAAATTGGGTGTTGCCGTGGTGCTTTTCTTTTGTGTAAGTGATAAATTAATCATGTATGGAGTATTGATATTTATTGTCACTTTTATTGTGCGGATGATATATTTTGTCTATTGTAAAAGAAGATTTCAAGAATGTCAGTATAAGTTTTATTGGGATAAGCAATTATTTCGGAGTATGGCAACATTTGCGGGTTGGAATATGTACGGTAATTTTTCTTTTTTGATGATTACTCAAGGATTGAATATGTTGTTGAATATGTTTTTTGGACCTATCGTGAACGCATCACGGGCTATTGCGGTCCAAGTGCAAAGCGGTATACAAGGTTTCGCGTCTAATTTCACAATGGCTGTAAATCCTAGAATCACACAAGATTATGCGCAAGGAAATAAAGAAGAGGTGTTAAAATTAGTATGTGGCTCTTCCAAATTTTCATGTTTTTTATTGTTATTGATTTCTTTACCAGTTTTATTAGAAACAGACGTAGTGTTGAAACTTTGGTTAGGACAAGTGCCGGAGTATTCCATTGTATTTGTTCGATTGGTGTTGATTCAAATGTTAATCAGAGTCTTGCAAAATCCTTTACACACGTTAATGCATGCAACAGGTAAGATGAAAAAGTATCAATTGATAGATGGGACGTTGCTATTGTTGAATATGCCTATTTCTTATTTTTTATTAAAAGGTGGTGCTGATGCAACAGTTGTTTTTTGCGTCTTAATAATACTGACTTTTATTGCTTTATTAGGTTTGCTATACGTGATAAATTCTGTCACTTTTTTTTCTGTGAATTTTTTTCTTCGAAATGTATTTTTACGTGTAGGAGAAGTGGGGGTATTATTGGGTTTGATTATCTACGTTTTTGACTTGTTGTTTTATGATGAAGCGTATTATTATATGTTTATTAGATGTTTTGTCGTGTTCGTTGCGGCAGTATATTTGATTTGGCAAATAGGCATGGTGCGAAGTGAACGCTTCTTGTTAAAAGGGTATCTGCATTTTCTTGTTAAAAGGTTTGTTTTGAAGTAACTAGGTATTTAGGATGGATAATTGTTTGTTTTTATCTATAATTATTCCAGTGTATAATTTGGAAGATTATATTATTCCGTGTGTGGAATCCATTTTTTCAGCTAAGGATATTGATAAAAAATTGTTTGAAGTTATTGTTGTTAATGATGGTTCTACTGATGCGACGCATGAACGGGTGGAAGAATATATTGTTGCACATCCGGATTTTTTAATTTATTTAGTAGAGCAAGACAATCAAGGGGTTAGTGCGGCAAGAAATCACGGGTTGTCTAAAGCAAGAGGAGAGTTTGTGTGGTTTGTTGATGGTGATGATGCAATTGCGTGTGATGCTCTTTTACAACTGTCTAGTGTTGAGTATGGTAAGATAGATGTAATAAGGATTGGTAATTGTGTTTCTAAAATTTTGGTTGAAGATAATAGTGTTATTACTTCATATAAGAGTTTTGCCAATATGCGGGACGGGTATTATTTGCCTCCCTACCAATTGCTGGGAAACGAGTATGAGCATGGGCATATGACTTATATTTGGAGAAGAATTTTTCTTGTTGAAAATAATTTGAATTATCCAGTTTGTATTAGTTATAACGAGGATTATTGTTTATTGGTACAGGCATTGTTGTTAGCAAAAAATGCTTACGTGAATCTTTCTTTTCGATTTTATTTGTTTCGAGAAAGAGAATGGTCTGTTTCTCGCGGGAAATATGACTTTGTTAAATTAGATAAATTTCTTCTAGATAAATTGGCTGTATTAGAAAAATTATTGAGGGTTAAAGTTGAAGATATAGATAAGAAAAAGTATTGGTTGGATTATTTGCATAGATATGTTTATATGATAATATTAGAATGTTGTCGTAAAAAAGCACCTTTCTTTTTAACTTTATATTGTTTGGGGAAATTGAAAAAATTACAGTTATACCCGATGTGTTTTTCTGTGCCTCAAGTAAGTTTTTCAAGAATGTGGTTGTTGAATCATTCTTGGTTATTTATTTGTTTTTGTTTCATGTATAGAATTTGGTGTAAATTAACTAAGAAATGAGATTGAACACTTTCACGAAAAAGATAATTTTTGATTATCTCACAAGTAGGATGCAACATATTTATAGTAAGCGAATTCTTAAAATTATGAAGATGAATCATATCCCGGTAAAAAAAGTTGCGGGAGAAGAAAAGTTTTTAGAAAAATGGAAACGTTTATCCGATAATGTAGATGTAAACTACTATCGTTGCTATTCAGCTTATATTGGGATGGATGTGAATATTTTGCCAGAGGATATTAATTACAACATAATTGAACCCATATTGAATCCGTGTAAGTTTCGGGGTTTTTATGGGGATAAAAATATGTTTGACCGTGTTTTGCCAAAAGAATATTTGCCGCAAACCGTGTTGAGGAATATTAATGGTAGTTTTTATGATGCGGATTATGTTTCAATTCCACTATTGTCAGATGAAAAACTATTTTCGTTTTTACACTCCCATGATAAGGTGATTGTGAAACCTGCCATGGAAACGTGTAGTGGTTTTGGCGTGTTTGTGTTTCAAAAGAAAGCAGATGGTGTATATGAAAATAGAGAGGGGAAAAGATTGGATGTTGAATATTTGATGCAACAATACGGGAAAAATTATATTATCCAAGAGTGTTTACAACAACACGAGATGTTAGCGAGTTTAAATTCTTCGTCTGTGAATACATTACGTGTATGTACTTATCGTTCTGTAAAAACGCAAGAAGGAATTGTTACAAATATTGTATTGCGAGTGGGTAAACGAGGTGCAGAGGTTGATAATATTCATGCAGGAGGAGTGCTATTTGGTATTTCTAGTGTGGGAAAAATTAGTAGCTATGGTGTGAATCAATGGGGGGAACGAGTAACATCATTTAATGGGATAGATTACGAATCAAAAGATTTGTTTATTCCTGATATAGATAAAGTGATTGTATTCGCAAAAGAGATTTCCCAACGGGTGTTGCATCACCGGGTTTTGAATTTAGATATAGTACTAGATAAAACGGGTTCTCCTAAATTGCTAGAATATAATGTCCGAGATATGGGGGTGTGGGCTTTTCAGTTCACGACAGGTTCTGTGTTTGGAGAATACACGGATGAAGTAATTGACTATTGTGCAGAACACTTGGAAGAGAGAAGTTTAGCTTTAGGAATAAATGAATGATATATCGGCGATAGAGTATGTTATGAAAAATATTTTGCGTTTTTTGTATTATCGTTTCTTGTATCTTTTTGTTTCGGATAAAAGATACGTGATTTATCGGTTCAGAAAAGTATTCGGTAGGAGGCTAGATTTGAAAAATCCAAGAACTTTTAACGAGAAATTGAATTGGTTGCGTTTATATGGTGAACATAGACATTGGAGCATGTGTGCTGATAAGTACAGAGTGCGAGAATTTGTTAAAGACAGGATTGGGGAACGGTATTTGATTCCGTTACTTGGCGTGTATGATAAGGGGCAACACATGAATTGGGAGGTATTGCCAAAGTCTTTTATGCTGAAAGCGAATCATGGGTCGGGATGGAATATTATTTGCACAAATAAGGAACAATTGGATAAAGAAGAAGCGATTCGTCGGTTGAACGAGTACTTGTGTTGGGATTATTATATCGTGGGTAGAGAGATTCAATACAAGGGAATTGTTCCCAAGATTGTTTGCGAGCAGTTTATAGGGATAAATGATGTTGTACCGGAGGATTACAAGTTTTTTTGTTTTCATGGAGAACCTTATTTTATCCAGATTGATGAGGGACGACAGAGCAAGCATACCCGAGTAATTTATGATTGCGATTGGAATTTGCTGTCGATGGAATATGGATTCCCGAAAGGAGAAGCCCGTGAGTGTCCGAAACAATTGGACGAGATGCTTGATATTGCGGCTAAATTAGCAGAGGGGGAAGTGTTTGTGAGAGTGGACTTATATATTGTGGGGGAACGAATTTATTTTGGCGAGATGACTTACACTCCGGGTAATGCAACGGAAAAATTTATGCCTGATTTTTATGATGAGGAGTGGGGAAAATTGATAAAATTACCTTTGTGAAGAATTGAGATGAATCCTGTTGTTTCTGTTATCATGAGCGTTTATGGCGAACCGGAGGAGTGGCTGCGGGAGTCTATAAATTCTATTTTAGAGCAAACGTTCGGAGATTTTGAATTTATTATCGTGAATGACAATCCCGGGCGGGAAGCTAACCGGAGGGTGCTTGGTGAATACGTGAGGAGAGATGGACGTGTTGTTGTACTCCACAACAAGGAGAATATAGGATTGACGCGATCTTTAAATAGAGGCTTGGAAGTTGCCCGGGGAAAATATGTTGCAAGGATGGATGCGGATGATATTTCTTTGTCTGAGCGTTTTGATAAGCAGGTGTCTTTCTTGGAAGAGCATCTGGATGTGGGGGTGTGCGGGGCTAATATCCGACTTTTCGGATGTAGAAAAGGAGAACAAAAATATCCGGAGCGGGATGAGGATTGTTTTTTGTTTCAAGGTTCGCCTTTTGCGCATCCAGTGGTGATGATTCGAGCAAGCGTGTTGAAAGATAACGGGTTGTTTTATAACCCAGATTTCCGCTATGCGCAGGATTACGAGTTGTGGAGTCGGATGCAGGGAGTGACTTGTTTTCATAATTTGCAGGAGGTGTTGTTGAAATATCGGATAACGGACAAACAGATCTCGAAAAAGAATAATAGAGAGCAGCAACAGTTTGCCGCTAAAATTAGGCGGAAGGGATTTTGTCGTTTTTGTCAGCGGAAAGGTATTGTTTACAAATTAGATGAAAAATTAGCCTTGAAGCATCTTTTAGAATTTAAAAAAGTGGTTTTGCCTGTTGCGCTCACGTTTGAGGAAAGAAAAGCAATTGAGGATTTTTATTATTACTTGTGTCGTTCTATTACAGCTTCGTCGTGTTTACAAGTTTTATGGTATTTAGTGAGTAGTGGGGATTTTAAGCGTTTTTCTACTATGGAGAAGGCTAAAGTCATTGTTTGTAATATTTTCCGTGGTCGGATAATACCGATGTTATGATGTTTGGGAAGCATTTGGCTAAATTTGAATGTTTTGTTTATTTGTTCCTTTATATATTCGGGTTGCAGTTACCAGTAGTTAGAACGTCATCTTTGTTATTGCTGGTGTTACTACCTATCCGTTTCTTGTTTTTAAAAGGAGAGTTTAATTTCGTGAGACAGATGTTTTTACATCCTTATGTAGTTAAATTGCTTGGGATGTATTTATTCGTGATGTTTTACATGGTATTTTTTACAACAATACATTTAGAATTTGATTTAACCTTATTGCCGACGTTGATTAATGTCATGTTGCATTTTATAGTGGGAGTATTTTTGGTGAGTTTGCTGGTTTACAGGAAATATACCTTGGACGAGGTGTTAAGTTTATTGATTGGAATTTTTGTGGTACAGTCGGTGATTCAGATAGTAGCTTTTTTCTCTCCTTCCTTGCTGAGTTTTATCCAGTTGTTCCAAGGTAATAGTACAATAGAAATTGCATCCAAGTTTGCGGGTAGGCGGGGATTAGCTTTAGCGGGTACTGTATTTTTTGGTTTGGCGATTTTATATGGGTTGATTTTTCTCTTTTTTATTAAGCGATGTGTCGATAGAAAAAAAATTACTTTCCGTGATGTCGTGAGCGGAATCATCTTGTTTGTTGGTGGTTTTTTTACTGGACGAATATTTTTTGTAGGAGTGGGAGTTGCCGGTTTATATTTTTTGTGTTCGTCATTTTCTTTGCTGTACAAAATTAAGACATTGTGTCGAATATTTTTGTTAATTGTATTTGGGGCAGTAATTATTTGGGAGCTTTTGCCGAATAATTTACAAATTAAAGTTTATAATTTGCTTTTATACGCTTTCGAATTTTTGTTTAATTACTTAGATAGAGGAACGTTGGAAACAACATCTTCCAATACATTGTTTGATCGCATGTATTTCCCAATTTCTTTATCTACGTTCTTTGCGGGAGATGGAATATATACAGGGAATGATGGTGTTTATTACTTGCATACGGATGCCGGGTATATGCGTAATATTTTGTATATGGGGGTTGGGGGATTAGTGTTATTAGTTTTATTAGATACTTTTTTAGTGTTTGGTAGACGGGAGTTTCGAAATGCTCAAATGCTGAAATTTGGATTGTTTATTTTGACTTATTTGGGAATTATTCATGTGAAAGGAGAAGTGTTCGGCTATTCTGTGATGTTGCATTGTTTGCTTTTTATCTATTACTTGTCTTATGTATTTGTAAATAAGCAAATATCATATATGCATGATTAGAATTATAATTCCAACTTGTATAACTATTATGGGTACAAAGTTCCTCTGAATTCATTAGTCGCATCTTTATTAAATATTTAAAATGAATTTATCTGTTCTGATATCATGTATGCATCAAAAAGATTGGGGCATAGTTGAACGAACTAATGTGCAAACTGATTGTGTGGTGATTAACCAGTGTGATTGTGATAAAGTGGAGGTGTTTACTTTCTTCAATAAAATGGGACATGTTTGTCAAGTTAAGTTTATATCAACGACAGAAAGGGGACTGTCTAGGAGTAGGAATATGGCTATAAAAAATGCCGTCAGTGATATATGTTTGTTGTGTGATGATGACGAGGTGTTGGAAGATAATTATAATGAAACAATATTGAATGCTTTTACTAAAAAGCCAGAGATAGATATTTTTGCATTTAGATTGAATTATTCTAGAAAAGTATTTAGTGATGCTTGTTATAGAGTAAGACGATTTGCTTCAGCACGAGTTAGTAGTACGCAAGTTGCATTTCGTCGGGATAGAATATTGAAAACAGATATATTATTTGATGAAAAAATGGGTAGTGGAAGTGGGAACGGGGCTGGTGAAGAGAATAAATTTCTTTTTCAATTAATTTCTTGTGGTATGAAGATGATGTATGAGCCATTTCTAATAGCTACGATAAAGGATGGTGATAGTATGTGGTTTCATGGTTACACGGATAAATATTTTATAGATAAGGGATGGTGCTGTCGTAGAATTTTTGGATCTGTTTATGGATATGCTTATTTATGGTATCATTTTGTTAGACATTATGATATATATGCAAAACAATTTTCAGCAACACATATTCTTTGGAGTCTACATAAGGGATTTTTTGAGAAAAGATATTGAAAAGGTGTCATAAGTGGGGGATGTCAGGGACTACTTAGAGAGGAGAGAAGAAATAAACAACTTGCTTGCATATTACTTCGTGTAAGCGGTATTTATAAATTATGATTTCAAGAGGAAATTAAAAAATATTTAGTCTTTTTATGGAAGATTTAGTTTCTGTTATAATGCCGTCCTATAATTCTTCTCGTTTTATAGGGGAGTCAATATCGTCTGTGTTGAAGCAAAGTTATGTGACTTGGGAGTTATTAATTGTAGATGATTGTTCGCAAGATAATTCGGTAGAGATTATTAATCAATATACTGAGAAAGATTGTAGGATACGATTGATTGCATTGAAGTATAATGTTGGGGCGGCTGCGGCTAGAAATATAGCGTTAGAGAATGCTAGAGGAAGATTTATAGCTTTTTTGGATAGTGATGATGTTTGGCGAGAGAATAAATTGGAGTATCAAGTGAAATACATGTTAGAACATAATATCCCTTTTTCTTTCTCAAGTTATGAAATAATGAAAGAAGATGGAGAACGATTAAATAAAATTGTAAAAGTTCCTTCTAAGCTTTCTTATTGTCGTTATTTATGTAATACAATTATAGGCTGTCTAACGGTTGTGATCGATAGAGATGTTGTTGGCGATTTTAGGATGCCTATAATTAGAAGTAGTCATGATATGGCTTTGTGGTTGTTAATAATGAAACGAGGTTTTAAGGCGTATGGATTAAAGGAGTGTCTGGCAACTTATAGACTTGTTGCAACTTCTAATACTTCTAAAAAATGGAAAGCGGCAAAAGACGTATGGAAAGTGTATCGAGATATAGAACATTTGTCTGTTTTTTATTCCATGTATTGTTTTTGTGGATATACATTTAATGCGATATGCAAAAGGGTGTTGTGAAATTGTATTTGCGGTGATGTAATAATGTTGAGTTAATCTTTTTATTATGTTTCTAAAAGAGGTGTTTGACCGTTTCATGGCATTGCTCGGCTTAGGTGTGTTATGGCCTTTTTTATTAGTCGTCGTAATTTTGATACGGGTGAAAATGCCGGATGGTCCGGTGATATTTAGGCAGAAACGGATAGGTAAGGAGGGACGATTATTCACGATGTATAAATTTAGAAGTATGACAGTAATGCATACTGGTTCATCTGTGTCTGTGGCGGGAGAAAGTCGTATAACTCCATTAGGGGCGGTGTTAAGAAAATATAAATTGGATGAATTGCCGGAGTTATGGAATGTGTTGAAAGGAGATATGAGTTTCGTAGGGCCTCGACCGGATGTTCCCGGATACGTGGATTGTCTAACTGGGGAGGAGCGGGAAGTGTTGAAATTGAAACCGGGGATAACGGGACCTGCTAGTTTGAAGTACCGATGCGAGGAAGAGGTGTTAGCTAAGGTAGAAGATCCTCAAAAATATAATGATGAAGTGATTTTTCCGGATAAGGTGAGGATTAATAGAAATTATATTAAGCATTGGAGTTTCGTGTTGGATATGAAAATTATTATTTACACGATTATTAGAAAAGATTTGGAAGAAGAATTTTTGAAATAATGGTATGAAAGATAGAATTTGGCTTTCTCTCGCTCACATGGGTGGACGAGAGCAGGAGTTTATACGTGAGGCATTTGAAACGAATTGGGTGGTACCGCTGGGACCGAACGTGAATGCCTTCGAGAAATCCTTGAGGGATTTCTTAATTGAGAATGGAGAATTGAAAGTTGAAAATGAGGATAAGTGTGTGGTGGCGTTGAGTGCAGGGACGGCGGCGTTGCACCTGGGGTTGATACTTTTAGGTGTGGGAGAGAGGGATGAGGTGATTTGCCAGAGTTTCACGTTTTCGGCATCGGCGAACCCGATCGCTTATCAGGGGGCAACTCCGGTGTTCGTGGATAGTGAGGCGGATACTTGGAATATGGATCCGGTGTTGTTGGAGAAGGCGATAGAGGACAGGTTGAAGAAGACGGGGCGGTTGCCGAAAGCGATTATTCCAGTGCATTTGTACGGGATGCCGGGGAAGATGGATGAGATTTTGGAAGTTGCTGATAGATATAAAATACCCGTGTTGGAGGATTCGGCGGAGGCGTTGGGTTCGGAATACAAGGGACGGAAGTGCGGTACTTTTGGGGAGTATGCGGCGTTGTCGTTTAACGGGAATAAGATTATCACGACTTCGGGCGGTGGGGCATTGGTTTGCCCTTGTGAAGAGCGGGCGAAACGGGCGTTGTTTTACGCCACGCAGGCGAGGGAACAGGCTCCGCATTACCAGCACGAGAAGATCGGTTATAATTACCGAATGAGTAATATATGTGCGGGGATAGGTCGGGGGCAGATGTTCGTGTTGGAAGAGCACGTGAGGAGAAGGCGAGAGATACATGATTTGTACGTGAGGTTGCTGGAGGGGGTGAAAGGAGTGAACGTGATGTGTCAGCCGGGGGGTGGAGATTTTAATTCGAATTATTGGTTAACGTGTATCACGGTGGAACCGGAAAAGGCGGGCTTCACACGTGAGGACGTGAGGTTGGCTTTGGATGCGGATAATATAGAGAGCCGCCCGTTGTGGAAGCCGATGCATTTGCAGCCGGTGTTCAAGGATGCGCCTTTTTACGGGAACGGGACAAGCGAGAGGTTATTTGAGGTGGGGTTGTGTCTGCCTTCGGGACCGATGTTGACGGATAAAGATATTGAGAGTGTGGTTGGGGGAATTTTAGATTTATGATTTTGGGATTTAGTGATTGCTGACGATTTGATTAATTGATGAAGATAGAGGATACGCCTCGGGAGATGAGTTCCCGGGGCTTTTTTGTTTTATAAATTAAAATATAGAATTATGAGAAATTTAATGAAAGCGAGGTTATTCTCTTGGTTGGAGGATACTCAAGAAGAGATGACAAGGGAAGAGATTGGTTTGATGGTACAGGAGTTCATGGGGGATTTGGAGAGGTGGCTTGACGAGGGACGGGATTACAAGGTGGTTGCCCGTGGGTTGGAGCGGGTACGGGGCCGATTGGCGGTTTCGTGCGAGATGTTCCGGTCTGGTGACGAGATGGAAAAAAAAGAAGATAGTCAGTCGGTGTGCGGTTGCCGTGTTGGAATTGGTGGAACGTGAGAGCCAGCTGGTGCGGGAAGGATTGGAGTACCCGGAGTGGTTCGGGGCGAGGTTGAAGGGGGACCGCTTGCCGTTTGGCGCTCGGGTTCGTTTAAGATGGAGATTGTTGAATTGGCCTTGGGGCTTTTCTTGGCAAAGGTGTTGTGGACACCGGGTGGCAAGTTGATGGAATATGACGAGATTATCAAGTTGATGGAGTCTGTATTGGGAATAGAGTTGCCTAATTACCGGGAATTGAAGCGGGATATATTTAACCGGAAAAAAGAGTTGACGGTGTTCTTGAAGCGGTTGATCGTTTTGATTGAACGGGAAAGAGATGAGAAGGATGGTTTGTAGGGGTGAAAAATAGTGTTGATAGATAGTGCGTTATAAAGTAAGTTACTACACGTGTACTTCACGTGTAGTAATGAAGTATCAGGGCGGGTGTAATTTTGCATTCAGTAAAATGAGAGAGAATTAAAATTAGTATTCATTTAAAGCGAGAGTATTATGGCAGAAGTAAAAAATTGTTTGGGAATTAGGGGACGGATAGGGGATTATGTTCTGTTCCGGTTGGGGGGCAAGACGTTTTTAAAAAGGAGGGTGAAAGAGAATAAATCCAACACGGAAAAACAACAAGCGATGAGAGCAAGATTTCGGGCGGCAGTGTGTTTTTACCAGCGGTTGAAAGAGACGCCTTTGAAACAGGTGTTGAGTGTGGCGGCTAGAGGGAGATGTGTTAGCGGGTATGCTTTGTTCATGAAAATGAATCTGAAAGCTTTTGGGGCAGACGGGAGAATTGCGGACTTCGCATTGTTACAGTTCACGGTGGGAAAGCGTCAACGGGCTTATAGTTTGGAGGGATGGATTGATCCGGCGGGGAGGGTGACGTTGGAATGGAGAAACGGGTGGATTAGCGAGTTGAGAGAAGGACAGGCTCGATTGGAAGTGGTGGTATTGAAAGAAGAGTGTTCGTTTTCTCCGGAGTTGGTGAGCGAAGGTGTTACCCGGAATGACAGAGGAGCGTGTTTTTGGGTGGCGCATAAGCCGGGGCGGAAGGTACACGTCTATTGTTATTTTGTTTCCCCGGACGGGAAGGAGTTGTCGCAGAGTCAATATGTTTGTTTGAAAGAAAGAGTATGAATCCGGTGCAAGGTATGGTTAGTGCGGTCAGCGAGTTGATTGGGCGGCTGACCCTCCCGGCGAGGGAGAAGAAACAATTGGAAACGGATCTGTTGAAGGTTTTTATTTTTTTACCGGAATATTTTTCACGTTGAGTTTGAATGCATTTTTCACGCAATTGGCGGATAATTTGGTGGCAGGAATTTTGAGCGTCGTGGGAGGTGTGAGCAGTTCGGTTGTGGTGGCTTGGTGCAAATACCGATGGGAACGGAAGCGTTCCGGAAGGTGAGAAAGGGAGAATGAAAATGGAGCCCGTTACAGGCTCCATTTTTTATCGGTTTTATTTTTTCAGTCTTTCGGTGAGAAGAGGAACGATCTTGCGAACATCGCCAACGATACCCAAGTCTGCCACGTTGAAGATCGGGGCAAACTTGTCTTTGTTGATGGCGATGATGAAGTCGGATTCTTCCATACCGGCAAGGTGCTGGATGGCTCCGGAAATACCCATAGCGAAGTACAAGTCGGGACGTACGGTTTTACCGGTTTGTCCTACCTGACGTTCGTGACCGAGAACTCCGGCGTCAACCATTGCACGGGAAGCGGATACTTCCGCACCAATGGTACCTGCCATTGCACGCAACATATCGAATCCTTCGGCATTACCTACTCCGCGACCTCCGGAGATAAGAACTTTAGCCTCGGTGATGTCGATCAGATTTTTAGATTCTTTCACGGTTTCGATAACACGTACACGGAATTTAGATTTGTCGAAATTGATTTTCACGTCTTCAATGTTGCCTTTCCGGTTCAAGTCACGTTGTGCCATGCGCATTACCCCGGGACGTACGGTTGACATCTGCGGGCGGTGTTCTTTACAAATGATGGTGGCCATGAGGTTTCCCCCGAACGCGGGACGAGTCATTAACAGACCGCCGTCCTCGGCTATTTCCAATCCGGTACAGTCTGCCGTCAATCCGGTTTCAACCCGTGCGGACAGGCGGGGACCCAAGTCACGACCGATCGTGGTGGCTCCGATTAACACGATGCTCGGCTTGTTCTCGATGATGATTTGGTGGATTGCTTGGGCATAAGGTTCCGTCGTGTAGGTTTCGAGTTCCGGTGCGTCTACACGCAACACGGTGTCGGCACCGTAAGCAATACATTCTTGGGCTTGCGTGGAAAGGTTATGACCTAATAGCATGGCATACACTTTCTCGTTCAAGGCATCAGCTAATTCTCTGGCTTTGCTCAACAATTCCAGAGCCACGTTTTGGATAATGCCTTCTCTTTGCTCGATGAAGACATAAACGTTTTTATATTGTGCTTTATCCATCTTTCAATTTTAGATTTTAGATCCTATTAATTTCTTGATTTATGATTTTAGATTTTAGATTCCGGTCGCACAAATTCAATGTTTTGTTCAATCGTAAATCATAAATCATAAATCATAAATCCGAAATTTTTAAATAATAAATTTCTCTTTCAACTTGTTGATAATGATATCTGCGGCTTCCGCGGGCTCTACCTCGTAGATTTGTCCTGCTGCTTTCACTCCTTTCGTGAATGATTTGAATACACGGGTGGGAGAGCCGTTCAGACCGATCTTTTTCTCGTCAACAGTGATGTTGTCGAAGCCCCAGACTTCTATTTCTTTGTCGTAAGCTTCCACGATTCCTTTCACGGACATATAGCGGGGTTTTACGCCTGATGCCAAGGCGGTTAACACGCACGGGGTGTCAACTTCCACCATTTGGTAACCTTCTTCCGTTGACTTTTTCACGGTAAGGGTTTTATTACCGTCGAAAGTCAGTCTTTCCACGTAGGTTACTTGCGGTAAATCGAGGTGCTCCGCGATTTGCGGTCCTACCTGTGCGGTATCCCCGTCGATTGCCTGACGTCCGGTGATTACCAGATCAAAATCCAAAGTTTTTAAAGCGGCGGCAATGGTATTGGAAGTTGCCAATGTATCGGCTCCACCGAATTTCCGGTCGCTTAACAAGATGGCACGGTCTACCCCCATGGCGTAAGCCTCTCTCAAGATAGCCTCTGCCTGTGGCGGTCCCATGGTAAGAACTGTCACGTGTGCATCGTATTGGTCTTTTAATTGAAGGGCAAATTCAAGTCCTCCTTTATCGTCAGGATTCATGATACTGGGTACCCCGTCTCTGATAAGGGTTCCTGTAACGGGATCCAGTTTGATTTCCGTGGTATCCGGAACTTGTTTAATACAAACAACTATCTTCATTTCAATCTTCTTTTACTTTAATAAATTTGCAGCGATCACCATTCTTTGAACTTCTGATGTTCCCTCGTAGATTTCGGTGATCTTGGCATCTCTCATCATTCTTTCAACCGGGTATTCGCGGGTGTACCCGTATCCCCCGTGGAATTGTACCGCTTTGGTGGTAACTTCCATGGCTGTTTCGGCTGCAAATAATTTACACATAGCAGCATCCGTGGAATAAGCCTCTTTTTGGTCTTTTTTGTAAGCGGCTTGTCTTACCAGTAAACGGGATGCTTCAATTTTGGTCTGCAGGTCTGCCAGTTGGAATTGTGTATTCTGGAACTGACCGATGGCTTTCCCGAATTGTTTCCGTTCTTTCACGTATTTCACGGTTTCGTCCATAGCACCTTGTGCGATACCTAATGCCTGAGAAGCGATACCGATACGTCCGCCATCAAGTGTTTTCATGGCGATGCCGAATCCTTTACCTTCTTGCCCTAACAGGTTTTCAGCCGGAACGATGCAGTTTTCCATGATCAATTCGCAGGTTGCAGAACCGCGGATACCCAATTTTTTCTCTTTTTTACCCACGGAGAATCCCGGGAAATCTTTTTCCACGATAAACGCGGAGATTCCTCTGGTACCCTTGGATTTGTCGGTCATTGCCATGATGATGTACACGTGAGCGTAACCGGCGTTGGTAATGAATATCTTGGAGCCGTTAAGCACGTAATGATCTCCCTCTTTCACGGCAATGGTCTGTTGTGCGGACGCATCCGTACCGGCGTTTGGTTCGGTTAACCCGAATGCTCCGATCCATTCCCCGGAAGTTAGTTTGGGAAGATATTTGGCTCTTTGCTCGTTGGTTCCGTGTTCCATAATCGGGGCGCAGCACAATGACGTGTGTGCGGACACGATTACTCCCGTGGTGGCGCATACGCGGGACAATTCCTCTACTGCCATCGTGTAGAGTATGTTACTGCCTCCGGCTCCGCCGTATTCCACCGGGAATGGAATACCCATGATACCCAATTTCGCCATTTTTTCAACGGTTTCTATGGGGAATCTTTCTGATTCGTCCACTTCTGCCGCCAAGGGTTTTACCTCTTTTTCTGCGAACTCTCTTATCATTTGTAAGAAGAGTTGCTCTTTTTTTGATAGACTGAAATCCATTATTATTAATGTTTTTTTAGTTGAACGAAGCTAGTTGTAATTCTAAATCAGCATTTTTTTAGAATCAATGCCGTCCCCATGCCACCCCCTATACAGAGAGAGGCAAGCCCTACTTTAGCTTCACTGTTTAGCATTTCATATACAAGTGATACGATGATACGATTGCCGGATGCTCCGATGGGGTGCCCCAGAGCAATGGCACCACCGTTGACGTTTGTACGTTCGTTTATCCATTCTCTCGTTACGCCGTGTTGTGCCATCAACTCGTGAATTACTCCCAGTGATTGTGCCGCAAATGCCTCGTTTAGTTCAATCACGTCGATGTCGGATAATTTTATTCCGGCATTCTTCAACGCGTTGGCGATTGCGGGCACGGGTCCCATGCCCATGATAGCAGGATCCACACCACCCTGTCCGACACCGATGATCTCGCATAGAGGAGTCAGGTTGTTTTGTTTAACAGCCTCTTCCGAAGCGATCATCACGAAGGATGCACCGTCGTTGATTCCGGACGCGTTACCGGCTGTGACGGAGCCCTCTTTTTTGAAAGCGGGACGTAAAGTCGATAATTTTTCCAGAGATGTCTTTCTGTTGGGAAATTCGTCTGTGTCGAATTGTAAAGTCTCTTTTTTGACTTTATACTCGATAGGCACAATTTCAGCTTTGAAGTTACCGTTATCGATAGCAGCTATAGCACGCTTCTGCGATTCCATGGCAAATTCATCCTGTTCTTCGCGGCTGATAGAATATTTTTCCGCTATATTCTCTGCCGTTATTCCCATGTGGTATCCTTCGAAAGCATCCGTGAGGCCATCGAATACCATGTGGTCGATAACGGTTACATCTCCCATGCGATGTCCGTCACGGACATGCCCGGGGAGAATATATCCCGCTTTGGACATGGATTCGGTACCTCCCGCGATGATCAGATTCGCCAATCCCGCTTTGATAGCGCTTACACCGTTTAACACGGCTTTCATTCCGCTACCGCATATCATGTTGATACCATAGGCCGGTACTTCCTGAGGGATTCCCCCTTTGATAGATGCCTGACGGGCTACACCTTGACCCTGTCCGGCGGATAGTACGTTACCCACGATTACTTCATCGATATTTGCAGGGTTTACTCCGGTTTCCGCGATTATATTTTTGATTACCGCTGCACCGAGGTCTGCTGCTGATAATGAAAGAGTACTTCCTAAAAATTTGCCGATCGCTGTTCTTTTTGCTGCTACGATATATGTCTTCATTATTGAGGCATGGGTTTTAAGTTTTTAGAAACGATTAATTCACAGCCTGTTGCTGCTTTGATGTCATCTAATGTAAATTCACTGTTCAATTCTACCAGTTCGATTCCTGCCGGGGTTACGTTCATCACGCCCATCTCGGTGATGATCATGTCAACTTCGCCCGCGGCGGTCAACGGTAGGGTACATTCTTTTAGTATTTTGTGATTTCCTTTTGCCGTGTGTTCCATGGCAAGGATTACTTTTTTAGCGCCTACCAGAAGGTCCATGGCTCCACCCATACCCGGTGCTTTTTTGCCGGGGATAATCCAGTTTGCCAAGTTTCCTTTCTCGTCTACCTGTAAAGCACCAAGGATAGTTACATCCACGTGTCCGCCCCGGATGATGCCGAAAGAAGTGGCGCTGTCAAAGCTACAAGCTCCGTCTACAGCCGTGATGTATCCACCACCGGCATCCGTCAATTCCGGATTTTCTTTTCCTGCTTCCGGTTTCGGTCCCATGCCTAACAATCCGTTTTCGGATTGCAGCACCACGTGTACGTCACTTTGCAAGTAATTAGGAACCATTGTCGGTAATCCGATACCCAAGTTTACCACGTCGCCGTCTTTTAATTCGAGAGCTACCCGTTTGGCGATAACTTCTCTTACTTGATCTTTATCCATAACCGTTTTAATTTTTGATTTCAGATTTCGGATTTTAGATTAATGGTAATCATAAATCGTAAATCTCAAATCGTAAATGTAATTATTTATTTTTTCTTCTAACAAATTCCTGTGCGATAAATGAAGCCACGTCATCGGCATAAGTATTCATACCGAATCCGGCATCATAACCCAGTTCTTTCGCTAATTCGTGGGAGATACGGGGTCCCCCGCAAGCCAAGATTACCTTGTCCCGCAAGCCTTCCGCTTCGAGCATTTCCACGAGTTCAATCAAGTTTTGGATGTGAACGTCTTTTTGCGTAACGGTTTGTGAAACCAGAAGAGCGTCCGCTTTCAACTCGATAGCCTTGGCGATAAACTCTTCGTTGGGTACTTGACTTCCCAAGTTGTGAGCCTCTACCATCTCGTACCGTTCCAAGCCGTAGTGTCCGGCGAAGCCTTTCATGTTCATGATGGCGTCGATTCCCACGGTATGGGCGTCGGTTCCGGTACTGGCACCCACGACAATCAACGGGCGTCCGATGTTTTCACGGATAAATTCGTCCGTTTCGTGCATATCCCATTTCGTCCCTTCCACTTTAGGCACATGAATATTCGTGAAGTCCACAGTGTGCGTGCAACTTCCGTAGCAGTTGAAGAAGGTGTATCCTTCGGTCAATTCCTTGTGGAATACGACTTGCGGGTTCTCGAATCCCATTTTCTTCAATAATTGTTTAGCGGCTTCGATAGCCTCATCCCCGGCAGGTACGGGTAACGTGAAACTCAATTGAGTTTTCCCGTCGTTCATCGTGTCACCGTAGGGTTTTATTTTTTTCAGATCCAGTGTCTGGTCAAAATCATTTTTATCGGTAGAATATAATCCTCCACTCATAATTAATTGAAAATTGAAAATGCAAAATTGAAAGTTATCAATTGCATAATTGGTTAAATTTTATTTTATTCACTCTTTTGAAAACTTGAAATTAAAAATGATAGTCATAGGACATCTCATTTTCAATTTTCAATTCTCAATTTTCAATTGCTTTTCAGCATTAGCTCAATAAATGGGTTATAGTAATTGGCACCCTTGGCGGCAACTCCGTCAAGTCCTTTACCACCATTCTTCGGGCGTTTCACGTCACCGAAGATACCTTTTTCCAGCGCGGTGAAAAGTCCTTCACGCTCGATGTTTTCGAGTAGAGCGATTGCGTTGTCCAATACTTCTTTGGCACGACTCTGGATGATACCGTCCTTTTTAAATTCTACCTCGTCGCCGATGTTTTTCATGTTACTGAAAATGTATTTGGCATTCTCGATAGAGAGGTAACGGTCGGACATGAAAGGCGTGTGGATTGCTTCTGTCGGCATTCCCAACAATTGGATACCTTGTGAAGTCCATATTCCGATCATGTTGAAGAGTGCATCCTGTATGTGTCCGCGGAAGATATTTCCCGTCATGAACTTGGTTGGAGGCATATATTTTAACGTGGCTTTCGGGAAAATTTCACGAGTCATTTGTGCTTGGGAAAGCTCCAGCAGGAATCCGTTTTCCAGTGACGGGTCCATCTCAAAAGCGTGTCCCAATCCCATTTGTTCTTCTTTCAGTCCCGCGAGTAAAGCCAATTGTTCGTTGATAAGGTCAGAAGCCAGCACGGTATGCGCTTGCTCCACGGCATCGGCGGTAGTCAGATAGTTGTCCTCACCCGTGTTGATGATCACTCCGGCAAACCCGTTGATTACACGTGACATGAACTGGTCAACCAGCGTGCGTTGCATGTTGATGTCGCGGAAAAGAATCCCGTAAAGAGCATCATTCAACATCACGTCCAAGCCTTCCAAGGCTCCCATGGCGGCAATTTCCGGCATACATAACCCGGAACAGTAGTTGCACAAGCGGATGTAGCGTCCGACTTCTTCGCCCACTTCGTCCAGTGCTTTACGCATGATGCGGAAGTTTTCCTGTGTCGCGAAAGTTCCCCCGAATCCTTCTGTTGTTGCTCCATAAGGCACGTAATCCAACAAACTCTGCCCTGTTGTACGGATTACGGCGATAACGTCAGCACCCTGCCGTGCGGCTGCTTGAGCTTGTACCACGTCTTCGTAGATATTTCCGGTAGCGACGATCACGTACAGGTAAGGTTTCGGGCCTTCGCCTATCGTTTTCAGGTAATGTTCTTTTTTCGCCCGCCGGTCACTGATACGCTTGATACTTGCATCCACGTATGGTTTCAAGGCCGCTTTGATTTTCTCCATCGAGTGAACGGGTAACGTGGTCATATCCAGCTGTCCCTCCGCGACTTTCTCTGCTATTTGTTGCGGGTTCATTCCGGTTTCCACGATGGTGTTCCCGAGGAAAAAGAGAATACCTTGTCCCAATACTCCTTTGTCTTTGATCTCGTCTACCAACACGTTGGGGAGCGGTACCGTGTTGGCATCCACGCCATCGATGCCGAGTAAACGGCATAAAGTACGCTCAACGGCAACGGTCGAGTACTGATCCACGAATTTCTGTACGTCGTCGGCTATCTTTCGTGACACTTCTTTTGCGTGTGCCACTTTGTTGAAATCTAACCCTAATTTACTGTTCTGCATATTTTTGTTCTGTTATAAATTCTGTTCCAAATAGTTCTCCGCTTTGTCCAACAATTCCTCGTCTACACCCAGAATACGGGCAATTCTCATCGCTTCATGCGGCACGGAGTCTTGAGTCTCCTCGATTAGCGAATAATCGATAAACTCGTTTATGTTATTGATGGTCAACCGACCGTCTGTTTTGTCTTTAATAAATCCTTTTACCCGCATCTTTTTGCATCCGGCTTTGATGCCGCTGTAATGTGAGGTAATGAGGGAACGGACACCTTTACCCGTGAGAAAGTCGAGCACCGCGTTGACGATGGCCTTTCCTTCCGTGGGATTGGTTGTTCTTGCCAGTTCATCAATCAAGATAAGAGCGTTTTTCCCTGCTTTTACATCTTGAATGATGGTATTGAGCCTTAGCATCT
Source organism: Butyricimonas sp. DFI.6.44 (assembly GCF_022132345.1). Taxonomy (NCBI): domain Bacteria; kingdom Pseudomonadati; phylum Bacteroidota; class Bacteroidia; order Bacteroidales; family Odoribacteraceae; genus Butyricimonas; species Butyricimonas sp. DFI.6.44. Next base: position 69,466 of record NZ_JAKNJD010000015.1, read on the forward strand.
CCGAGGCAAATGAAGAGAGGCCGCTAAGTTCCGATTGCTCGTCACCGATGCACAAAAGAACTTCGTCTACCAAAGCGATTTCAGCGTGTTCTGCCGGAACGTAGAAACCGAATTGGAATAAGGTTTGTGCCAGAGCCACGGTTTTGAGGATGACACTTTTACCTGCCATGTTTGCCCCGGTAATCAAGCATGCCCCGGGGGCGATGTCAATGTCGATAGCTTGAAATTTCTTACCTTCCGTCTTCAGGACTTCTTTTACCTGCGGGTTGAAGATGTTTTTGTAACGGGTGACTGTTTCCGAAATCTCCGGTTTACACAATTGCATCTCGATGGCCTGCTTTGCTTTGGCGAGCAAGATGTCAAGCGTGGCAATATTGGCGAGCGCTTCGTTGATTTCAAGTTTATACGGGTGTATTCGTGCGGACAATTTTTCCCGGATGCGGTCTTCCAGCACGGTATGCTCGAATTGTAACTGCTCCAGCACCTTGCTGTCGGTTCGCTCGTTCATTTTTAGCGTTTTTATTTTTACCCGCAAGGCTGCCAGTTCTTCGGAATAAGCATCATAAACGTAAAAATGAGGTATACGCATTCTTTCCGGGTCCAGCGTGTTGACTACCGGTTCCAAGTCCGGAAGTGATACCACGTCGATACGGGCGGCAATGAGCAGTTGCCGGATATCCATAACGAGTAAAGAGAATGCCTTTAATTCAAACAGTTCAATGTCGTCCAATGCTTGTGCTTCTGTTATCCGGTTTGCTGTACCCCGGATATCTTTCACTTGCATGAGCTTTACATTGATCTTGGTAATGGTGTCCGTCAACAAGGAATCACGCGAGATGTTGATTGTCGCTTCCGTTTTATCCAATTCGGCGATAATCTCTTCCCTCGTGTGTAAGTACGGTAGTGTGTTCAATACACGTTTTGCCAGACCGGATTGAATTTCCAGTTTGTCGATCATGTATCTGAACCCGTTTACTTCTTCTATTGCGCCGCGTAAAAACACCTTAATTCAATTTTAGATTTAATGATTTTAGATTTTAGATTGAGAATTATTTTCAATTTTCAATCCTTTTCACATCGTATACCGGGATGCCTAAACTCGTTTGCATGGCGACCCGTAGTTCGTCCGAATCCAGACAATATCCATCCGGTGATTGGGGATTTATACAGACTGCCAGTAGTTTACTTTTTTGCAAAACCTGTATGGTACCGCCTTTTTTCACGAAGGCGTAATAGGTTTCCATGGAAGCGAACATTTTCGTGAAATCCCGCATGATTAGAGTGATTTCCCGGATTTGTTTTTGCTGCCGCAGGAATTGCAATAATTTGTCACTTATGGCGCCTGCCACGTATAACGTGTTCCCGTGCTTGAAAATATCGTCTTTTTTATTTTCAAGCATAAACACGGAGGGGATGTCTAAATCGTAGATGTTCCCTTCATCATCTATCGACCACACACCTTGCTCGATTGCCATCAGCTTCCGCACGATGTCGGGTGCTGCTTCATTCAGGCAGATGAGGTCGTAAACGTATTTTGTTTTTCTTACCAGTTGAGGAATATTACAGGATAAAGCTGCTCCCGTGGCAAGTACCATCGCTTCAGTCACTGCCGGAGAGCTCAGACTGAGGCGGGAGAGAGCTCCGTCCACGATTGTCGTGTCGACATCCCAACGCTTCATATCATGAATCAAGGTACGCAGCGAACCCGTGTCAGCGGGTCCGGATAGCAACACTTTTCCCGACGAAACGGCTCTGGCGGTAACCAAGCGTCCCAAAGAGGTTTGTTGTGTGCTGACATCCATGATTTCTGCCACCAGCCTTTTGTCTCGGTAGTGCATCTCGGACGTGATGAATATCATATCCTCGAATACCTCTATTTCCGGTTTGGGCGTTTGGCAGACCTGATCTCTGCTTTCCCCGTCAATGCCTATGGAGGTGAGGGCAAAACGCTTCCCCGTATTCTTCACTCGCCGAAGAATGTAGTTCAAGCATTCTGTCTTACCGGCGTTTTTTGCCAGTCCCACGATTGCAATACTGTTGTATTTTAATATTTCCTCGATAAACACGGTTTCAATTTTAGATTTTAGATTTTAAATTTTAAATTTATTATTCCGTGAAGAATTTAAAATCTAAAATTTAAAATCTAAAATTAGTTTATTCGTGGTGATTTCTCTCGTTACGTGCCAAATGTTTCGGCTCGATAGAGAGGGCATCACCATTTAACAGGGCGGCTACCCCTTCTTTGCGAGCTTTTTCGCATTCCGGGCAGTGGCACTCTTCTTCGTATCTTTCCGGTTCCGTGTAAGTGGTAATAACACCCTCGTAGTTTCTCAACACGATGCGTTTGGGTGATTGAGAAAGGATATACGTCGGCATTACCGGGGTTTTACCTCCTCCTCCGGGAGCGTCAACCACGAACGTGGGAACGGCATATCCGGAAGTATGTCCTCGCAAGTTCTCGATGATCTCGATACCTTTGGATACAGGAGTACGGAAGTGTTCGATACCCATGGAAAGGTCACATTGGTAGATATAGTACGGGCGAACACGCATTTTCACCAATTCGTGCATCAATTTCTTCATCACGTAAGTGCAGTCATTGATACCTCTCAGTAACACGGTCTGGTTTCCTAGAGGGATTCCGGCGTCAGCCAAGCGGGCGCATGCTGCCTTTGACTCTTCCGTAACCTCGTTCGGGTGATTGAAATGAGTGTTCAACCAGATCGGGTGATATTTCTTCAGCATGTTTACCAGTTCCGGGGTAATACGTTGCGGTAATACAACCGGGGTACGGCTTCCGATACGGATAATCTCCACGTGCGGGATAGCTCTCAATTTGCTGATGATGTATTCCAAACGGTCGTCGCTAACCAACAGGGCGTCACCTCCGGAAAGCAATACGTCGCGTACTTGCGGGGTTTTCGCGATGTAATCGATACATCTGTCGATGCGCTCGGTCGGGGATGCACAGTCATGTTGTCCCGCGAAGCGTCTGCGGGTGCAGTGACGGCAATACATGGAGCATTGGTCGGTAATCAGGAATAATACCCGGTCCGGATAACGGTGTGTCAATCCCGGGACAGGAGAATCGCTATCCTCGTGTAACGGATCTTCCAGATCGGCTGCTGATTTGTGCAATTCGAGAGCCGAGGGTACGGATTGTTTCCGTATCGGGCAATGCGGATTGTTCTTGTCAATCAAGCTCAAATAGTAAGGGGTAATCGCCATTCTCAGCGTCTTTAAAGACTCGCGTATACCATCCTCTTCTTCTTTGGTTAACTCGATGTATTTCTTTAATTGATCGAGTGTTTCAATTCTGTTTTTCACTTGCCATTTCCAATCGTTCCATTGTTCGTCGGTAACTTCCGGGAAAAACTCTTTTCGTCTGCTTTCTGACATCACTTTATTTATTTTAGATTTTAAATTTTAGATTTTAGATTCCAGCCGCACAAGGCTGGCACTTTATTTATTTTACATACAGTTTTTCAAATAACTCGCGAATTTCTGCGGACTCTCGGATAATATTCAGGGTTAGTTCCGCATGTCCTTTCGCGTATCCGTTTCCTACGATTAAATTTATATCTTTTCCTACTCCCTCGGCTCCCAACGCCGCTTTCGTGAAGCTGGTCGCCATAGAGAAGAAGTAAACACATCCTTGTCCTTTGGTGACTAGAATAGAGGTCATTTCTGTCGAGGGCACGTTCACGTTGTTGATTGTCACCTCGCAACCTCTTTCGCCCGCTATGGCGGTCACTTTCTTATACACGTCCATCACTTTTGTCGCATCGGCGACAATCACGTGAGTGGCGAGATTCATTTCTTTTATTCTTCGGGCGTTCTCTTCCGAGTATTCCACCACGATGACCTTTCCGTAAGGTCCCACGTTTTTCATTGCCTGATAGCAGCAAAGTACTCCTGACTTGCCGCCTCCCCCGATGATACATACCGTATCACCTTCTTTTACCAGACGAGCCACTTGAGCCGGGGCTCCTGCCACGTCCAACACGGCTAATGCCAGTTTTTCCGGTATATCGTCAGGCAGTACGGCGTACAAGCCGCTTTCGAAAAGAATGGCTTGCGCTTCCACGTCGACCTGATCCGATGCCGGGTCAAGATTCTTGATTTTATTAATTTTCAATGGGGTAAGGGAAAGAGAAACCAACGTGGCGATTTTGTCGCCCACTCTTAATGATTTATCCGGGAATGCCGGACCTATTTCGTTTACCGTACCGATTAACATTCCCCCCGAACCGGTCACCGGGTTTTGCATCTTGCCCCGTTCTTCCACGATGGAAAGAATCATTTCTTTCATTTTTGACGCATCCTTTCCGCAAGCACCTTTGATCTGCGTGTAACTGGCAGAGTCTATATTCAGTGTTTGCACGTCTATCAACAACTCGTTGTCATAAATGCTCATCGTGTTATCCAGCTTTTGTGCCGGTTGAGGAAGTGTTCCTTCCGGGATAATTACCCTGTGTGTACCGTATCTACAACCCTTGTCCATCGAATAATTTTAGATTTATGATTTTAGATTTCAGATTATGATTTACGATTGATAATTACCGTGAAAGCAATCATAAATCGTAAATCATAAATTGTAAATTAATTAAGCGTAAAGTTCCGTAAAGATTTTTCTTAAAGCTTCTGATTCTCTCAGTTCTTGAAGAGTGATCTCGGCATGACCTTTCGTGTAGCCGTTACCCACGATCATGGTTACGTCGCTTCCCACTCCTTCGGCACCTAGAGCTGCTTTCGTGAAGCTGGTCGCCATAGAGAAGAAGTAAACGACACCCGTGTTTTTCGTGCAAAGGATAGAGGTCATTTCAGTGTCGGTGATGTTCACGTTGTTGATGGTCACGTCGCACATCTCGCCATTCGTCAATTCCTCGATTTTTTCCATCACGGGAACGGGTTGAGTTGCGTCTGCGGAGAATACATAGTCGCAGAAACCGAGTTTCTGTAAACGTTCGGTACTCTTCTGGCTGTGGCACAATCCGATTACTTTACCGGTAACTCCTGCACGTTTTTTTGCCTCGTAACAGCACAACATACCTGATTTACCACCCGCGCCGATGATTAAAACGGTATCACCCGGTTTAACCAATTTGGCAGTCTGGGCGGGAGCTCCGGCAACGTCCAATGCTGACAGTGCCAAATTCTCGGGAAGGTCTGCCGGAATCTTGGCGTAGATACCGCTCTCGAAAAGGATTGCTTTCCCGTCGATGTCAACTTGGTCAATGTCCGGACGGATATCTTTAATCTTGTCGATGCGTAGCGGAGTTAAAGAAAGAGAAACCAAGGTCGCGATTTTGTCGCCTTCCTTCAAGTCGATTTTACCTTTCAATGCATCACCTATTTTTTCAACCGTACCCAACAACATACCGCCTGATCCGGTTACCGGGTTGCGGTGTTTACCTTGTTTTGCCACGATGTCCAACATGATTTCGGCAATCTTGGCTTTGTCGCCGCCTGCTTGTTGCTCGATCTGGGTGAAGCTGGCTGAGTCGATATTCAAGGTTTGTACATCAATCAAGATCTCGTTGTCATAGATCTCGTCCATGTTGTTGTCAATCTTGTTAGCGGGTTGGGGTAACACACCTTTCGGTTCAATCACACGGTGAGTTCCGTATTTGTTTCCTTTCTTTTGCATAGTATTTAAAATTTATAAGTTTGAAAATGAATTACTTTAAAGGTTTTAATCCTAAAATTTCTCTTGCTTCGGCGGGAGTAGCGATTCCGCGGCCTAATTCTTTGGCTATGCGAACCACTTTCTCTACCAATTCGCCATTGGATTTAGCGAGTACTCCTCTTTCGAGATACAGGTTATCTTCAAAACCTACTCTCACGTTACCGCCCATGGCAATAGCCGCAGCAGCAAGAGGGAAAGCGTGACGTCCGATTCCGGTTGCCGTCCAAGTAGAGCCTGCCGGAATAGCGTTTACTAACCAGCAGAGATTCGGTACAGTGGCAGGGGTACATCCGGGAACGCCGAGAACGAAATTGAATTGCATGGGAGCCCCGGGAACCTGACCTTTTCTGGCCATGGTTAGTATCGTGTCGAGATGTCCCATTTCAAAACATTCGTATTCCGGTTTGATATTGTTTTCTATCATTCTCTTGCCAAAATCCCGCATCATGGGCATGGTGTTCTCGAAAACATCGTCACCGAAATTGCAAGTACCGCAATCGAGGGTAGCCATTTCGGGGAAAAGTTCAGTCGGTTGAAGACGTTCTTCAGCGGTCATACCTACGGCGCCTCCCGTGGAGGGGATAAGGATCACATCGGGGCATACCTTGTAGATAGCGTCGATGCACTCTTTGAAGCGTGCTTTGCTTTGGGTAGGAGTACCGTCGTCTTCACGAACGTGAATGTGAACAATGGCTGCTCCCGCATCCACTGCTGATTTGGCTTCTCTCACGATCTCTTCTACCGTGTATGGAACGGCGGGATTTTGTTCTTTGGTTACTTCAGCCCCGCAAATGGCTGCTGTGATAATTAATTTCTCCATAAATAGTCATTTAATTTTTTCTCTGGTCTTCTTTTTTGACAACGCAAGTCCCACTGGCACGGCACACCACGATCGGTTCTTCCAACACGTCGGCGGCGGAAGCCGAGATGTCCGGACGGGCTACAACCACTTTCTTTGCCTCGAAAACCATCTTGCGAGAAGTGTTTCCTACTTTCACGATTTCTCCGGTAGCCTCGATGTAATCCCCGGCGTAAACCGGCGCAAGGAATTCGATGTTGTCGTAAGCAACAAACAGGCCTTCGTCCCCGTCATGCATGATTAACAATTCCGTGGCAACGTCACCGAACAAGTGAACCATGTGTGCACCGTCTACTAAATTTCCACCATAATGAGCATCTTTAGCACTCATTCTTAAACGTATCATTGTTTTTTCCATTTTTCTTGATTTTAGATTTTAAATTTTAGATTTTAGATTGAGAAGCATTTTCAATTTTCAATTCTCAATTTTCAATTATATAGTCTACCATGATAGACGGCGTCTTCACGTTTTCGGCAGCGATTTCTCCTACTTCCACGAGTTCATTCACCTCGGCAATCACCAAATCGGCGGCGGCAGCCATCAGCGGATTGAAGTTTTGCGACGTTCCCCGGTAGACCAGATTTCCGGCTTTATCCCCGAGGCTCGCGCCCACGAGGGCGATGTCCGCTCTCAACGGTTTCTCGAGCAAATAATCTTTGCCGTCCACGTTGATCACTTGTTTTCCCTCGGCAACGATGGTTCCCATTCCGGTTTGAGTCAGGATACCACCCAATCCGCAACCGCCTGCACGCACGCGTTCAGCTAAAGAACCTTGCGGGCAAAATTCGATTTCCAGTTCGCCGCTATTCATTTGCTCGCTCGTGCAAGGGTTTGTCCCGATATGTGACACGAAAAGTTTTTTTACTTGCTTGTTAGCGATCAACTGACCTACCCCTCTGTCCGGGAATGCCGTGTCGTTGCAGATTAACGTAAGGTTCTTCACGCCGGACTTTGCCAAGGCGTCAACGAGCTTGTTAGGGGTTCCGTTTGCAAGGAATCCGCCAACCATAATGGTCATACCATCCTTTACTTTTGATACAGCCTCTTCGATAGAAATAAATTTACTCATAAGGAAGCATTTTTATATTGTTTCAGTTAAATATTTAACACATTCACATTGATTTGTCAAATTTATATCGTTTTCGGGAATAAATGAAATATTTTCAACACAAAAACGGAAAAAATTCTTTATTGAGAATCATTTTACGTAGTCGAAAACATCCTTTACCCGTTCTCTCACACTTCACGGCTATAAATTTACACAATTTGTAACGTGTTTCCAATTTTTTTTCGCGTATTATTTTATTCGAGCAAAAAGGGAGTAATACGGAAGAAAGCAGGATAATAGTAGGATAACTTACGGGTATTTGGCATGTCGATAGGATATATTCTAGTGCGAAGATACAGTAGCAGGTAGCGAATTTCCAAATAACAGGCATGAATATTTTATGCTGATAGGAGGTTGATAGGGGTTTCGTGGGAGTATCATAGAAGTATTTCCCACGAAACCCTAATGGAAATGTATTTTATATTGTGCGAAAAGGTATTTCTTCTCCTGTATATCCCTTGATTGTTGGTAGGAATATCAGCATCGCTTGCCCATCGTCAAGGCTTGTTCCATGGCTTTCGTTTGTTTGATTTCGCCGATTTGCCAAGCTCCCACGCCATAGATTACTCCTTTTTCTTTTGCCTCTTCCAGACAATCGGTAAAGCCCCGGAAGCCTTCGACGGTGCGTTCCATGGCGGGGATGCTCGTGTCGGCAGCTGTCACGATAAAGTAGAATTCCTTGTTACTGATTTCGGTGTAACGGGAACATGTCCGGTCTATCAGGGTTTTCATCTGGGCATCCATCGTGTAGAAATAGACGGGAGTGGCCATTACGATGACATCTGCGGCGATCATCTTTTCCAGAATTTCGGACATGTCATCCTTTTGCGGGCAAGGCTTTCCCGCGTTACAGATGCCGCAGCCCGTGCAATAATGAATCGTCCGGTCTTTTAGAAATATCTTTTCTACTTGGTGTCCGGCCTCTTGTGCGCCTTGCATGAATTGGTCGCATAATAAGTCGGAGTTTCCGCCTTTCCGTGGGCTTCCGGATAAAATAAGTACTTTCTTGTTCATGTCGTTTTTGTTTTTTACAAAGATATGGAAAAATAGGGTGTCGGTTGTTATATATATTACGGGTATATATACCCTAATTACTGATTCCTGTTAATAATAAGGGGATGAGTGATGACATCTTGAAACGATTTCTTAGATTTGCATGGTTGATTAAGAGTTAATGAAACGATATGCGAGAAGTAATGGTTCAATATTTACAACACCGTCTGTTACGGTGGTTTGATGAGAATCAGCGGGTGTTCCCGTGGAGGGAAGCTCGTGCGACGAAGTATCAGCAGATCGTATCCGAGATTCTGTTGCAAAGGACGAAGGCGGAGACCGTGGCGAGATATTATGATACTTTTTTCTCGAAATATCCGGATTGGGAAGCTCTTTGCGGCGCAACGCTGGAGGAATTGGAAGAGGTGATGAGGCCGTTGGGATTATACCGGCATCGAGCGCGGAGGCTTTATAAGCTGACGGAAGATTTGCGTCGCAGGGGAGGGCAACTTCCGGGGGACGCGAACGAGTTGAGGGATTCCGGTTTCGTGGGTTTATACGTGACGAACGCTTTCGAGTTGTTTATATTGAGAAATCGTAAACCGTTGCTGGACGTGAATATGTCCCGTTTATTGAAGCGTTATTTTGAACCGGGTGATTTTATCGACGTGCGTTTTGATAAAGAAGTGCAGGAGTTGGCGAATGACATAATCGAGGTGCGGCGCTGCAAGGAGTTGAACTGGGCGATACTGGATTATGCCGCTATGGTATGCCGGAAGAGAAACCCGTTGTGCGGGGAGTGCGTGTTGAACAAGTATTGCAAGTATTACGCCCAGAGCCGGGAGAGGTCAGATCAATCCGGTCGTGGTGAACACGAAGCAGGATAATGTCCCGAGTGATTTTTTTAGCTTCTCGATACCGAGTGCTTTCAATCTTTTCACGTTGGCGACGGTGACTTCCATTTGTTCGGCAATTTCCTCTTGTTTCAGTCCTTCCAGACTGAGCCGGATCACTTCTGCCATGCGGGGTGGCAGTTGTTCGATGGATTCATTCAAGAGGCGCAAGGCTTCTTCCTGTATGATATAGTTTAACGTGGACGATTCGTTTTCTTCCGTGAGGTGTTTATAGCGTTCGTTTTCTCTTTTTGCGGAACGGATATAATTGTATACCAAGTTTCGAGTGGACACGTAGAGCAGGCTTTTCGTGGATTCCCCGAAGGTGATCTTTTTCCGGTTTAGCCATAGATTAACGAATACATCCTGCACGATATCTTCCGCTGCTTCTTTGTCTTTGAGAATGTTGAATGCGAAAGCGTTCAGCGATTCGTTGTATTGCAAAACGAGTTCGTCAAAGGCTTTACGGTTATCCTTTTGTATTTCTTGTAAGAGGGTGTCCAACTCCATAGTACGAGGGGATTGTAAATATTACAATACAAATGTATAATTTTTTTTTATTCGATGTATACTTTTTCTGAATGGTGGTGTTTTAGTGATAAAAAATGAGATATGAATTATTTGGACGGAATCGAACTCGCCGAGATCATGGTAAAAAAGGTGGTTGGGAATATTTCCCCGAGGGAGGAGGAGCGTTTGCAGCGTTGGTTGGACTCTTCCCTCGAGCATCGGGAGATGTATGAGGCGTTCGTGTCCGGGCGGAGTTTCGCGGAGCGTAAACGGAATTTCGGACATCTGAAATACGAGAAGACGATAGGGGCAATTCATGAAAAGATTCGTCGTAAGGTGCGGCGCAGACTGTACATGAAGATTTCTTCGGTGGCGGCGGTGTTGTTGGTTGCTGTTTTGAGTACGGTTATTATTTTTTCGCTTCGGACGGAAAAAGCGGGGATGCAGCCTATTCTTCCGGTGGAAAGTAAGCATTACGCGTTTTTATCCGTGGATGACGGGTGCAAGGTAGTGTTGAAAGAAAATGACACGGGTACGGAGTGGAAGGAACACGTGAAAGAGAAGGCTGGCGAGAATGTGGTCGCGGAGGAGAAGGTGCAGATGATCCGTGTAGAAGTTCCGAGGGGAAGCGAGTATTGGTTGCGATTGAACGATAGTACCGAGGTTTGGTTGAATTCGGAAACGGTGCTGACATATCCGGATCGGTTCGCGGAAGATAAACGGGAGGTGACGTTACGCGGAGAGGCTTTCTTCAAAGTGAGGACTAATCCTATCCGCCCTTTTGAAGTGCGGACGGATGAGAATTTGCAGATATGGGTGACGGGGACGGAACTGAACGTGCGGGATTATGCCGATGAACAATTTTTGAAAGTGACTTTGTTGAAAGGTGTCGTGCACGTGGGGAATGATTCGATATACAAAATATTGTCGCCTAGTGAACAGGCCGTGTTTGACAGGGAAACGGGAGATCTTGAAGTGGTAGAATTGGATGATCCGTCAACTTGTGTTGCTTGGCGGGATGGTATGTTTGCCTTTGAGGGAGAGCCTATAGGGGTGATTCTTGCAGCTATGGCGCAGTGGTATGATGTAGAATTTGTTATCGAGAATAAAGTTGCCACGCCCGGTGGTAGTGTGACTTTCCACGCCATGCGTGACGAGAAAGTGGAAGAGTTATTGAGTGTGTTGCAGAGTTTAATTGATTTTAAATATAGAATAGAAGGAAAGAAAATATATATCCGTTTCTAAAGGTATAATCAAAAAAACGGGGAAGAGTCTAGCCCACTCTTCCCGATGTTTCAAGATTATTGATGAATCTGTTAATTTAATAACCTTAAAAACAAAGGTATGGAAAAAAATCATTTTATGAGAAGGAAAGGACGAAAAAAGATGGTTTGGAAGGGTCTTTTTCTAATCTTTTACATTTTCGCGAGTAGTTTTTGGTGTCCGGGGATGGTTTCTGCCCAGACGGACCAGCGCGTGACATTGAGCATGAAGCAAGTGTTGGTGGAAGAGGTATTTAAGCGGTTGCAGGAAACGACACGTTATCGGTTTACTTATCTGAAAGAGGATTTGCCTGATGCTCCCCGGAAAGATTACGAGTTCAAGGATGCCTCGATTAGCGAGGTAATGGACGAGTTGTTGAAAGGAACGAAATTACAATGGAAGTTCCAAAGTGGCGCTATCGTGGTAAGTAAGGCGAAAGAAACATCGGTAACTAAAAAGGTGATACAACGAGTGCGTGGTCGGGTGGTGGATGCCAAGAACGAGTCGATTCCCGGAGTGACGGTTTCAGTGGTGGGCGAGTACCGGGGAACCACGTCGGATATTGACGGGCATTTTATGTTGACGGAGGTTTTCGAGGGAAGTAAGATTGAATTTAGTTTTATCGGTTACGAGAAGAAGACGTTGACAGCCAAGGCGGAGATGGGTACCGTGATTCTGGATTCTCTGGCCTATGCTATCGAGGAGGTGACGGTAATCAATAACGGTATTTTTACCCGTCCGAAAGAGAACTTTACCGGTGCCGCAACTCAATACACGGGAGAGGATATCCGTGCGATCAGTAAAACGAGTATTCTGAGTGCCTTGAAGGTGTTGGATGCCTCGTTCCAGATGCCGGACGACGTGGTGAACGGTTCCAACCCGAACGTGTTGCCGAAGGTACAGTTGAGGGGTACGAACAGTATCATGCAGACGGACATGGAGAGCGAATACGGGTATATCAGCAACCCGCCGTTGATTATTATTGACGGTTTCGAGTCCGATTTGCAGACTTTGTTTGACATGAGTCCCAATATCGTGAAGTCAGTCACGTTGTTGAAAGATGCTGCTGCGACAGCGATTTACGGTTCCAAGTCCGCAAACGGGGTATTGGTTGTGGAAACGATTCAGCCGGAAGAGGGAAAAACGCAAGTGTTTTACACGGGTACTTATGGAGTGAATATACCGGATTTATCTAGTTTTAACTTGATGAATGCCAAGCAAAAGTTGGAGGTTGAGGAGATTGGTGGTTACTATCGTAGCCGTGATTTTTCGACACAGAAGCAGTTGGATGATTTGCACAACTTGGTCAAACACAATGTAGCCCGAGGCATTAATACATATTGGTTGTCCCAACCTTTGCGTACGGAATTTACTCATTCCCATACAGCGCGGGTTTCTTACGGGACCAAAAAAGTGTTGTTGCAGGGAACGGTGAATTATTCCAATAACGGCGGTATCATGAAAGGTTCTTACCGGAATGTACTCGGGGGTGACGTCCGGGTAAAGTACACGACTTTGGATAAGAAATTAAGTTTCCAGTATGCGCTAAAGATCAGTTCTTCCAAGGGGTCGGAATCACCTTACGGGGATTTCGGTCAATATGCCCAGATGAATCCTTACTGGCTACCGAAGGATGAGAACGGTAATGTCACTAAATACGTGGATATTTATCCCACGGAGGGGAGTAATGGTTTAATCTCTTCATCCCATACCCCTGCCGAGAAGAATCCGCTTTGGAATGCCCATTTGCATATGGTGAATACAAATTCCAGTCTTTCTATCGGTAACGAGTTCTGGTCGGAAGTGACTTTCGTGAAAGGTTTGAAGTTGAACACGACGTTTACCTATACACACGGGACAACGGAACGGGATAATTTTATACCGGGAACGGCGTCCGAATTTTTCACGTCGGCTTTTTCCGAAAGAGGATCTTATACCAAGAATAATGGAAAGACGAAAAAGTGGCAGCTGACTTCCACGTTGAATTACGGGCAAAACTTTGGGAATCACACGATTTATATTTCTGCGGGAGCGCAGTTGAATCACGATGAGTCCAATTCTTTCGGGTTGGTGGTTAAAGGATTCCCGAATGACCGCTTGGATGATTTGTTGTTCGGGCTGCAATACAGTAACACGAAACCGTCCGGGAGTTATAGTATGAAACGAACGGCGGGTTTTTACGGGAACTTGAGTTATGCTTACGGTAATCGTTATTTGTTGGATGGTTCTATTCGGGCGGACGGTTCATCCGTGTTCGGGCGGAAAAAAAGATTCGGGGATTTGGGCTCTGTCGGTATCGGTTGGAATTTCCATAACGAGAAATTTATGCTGGGGCAGAATATTATCAGCCAGTTGAAGTTCCGGGTTTCATGGGGATTTACCGGAAGCGTGAATTTCCCGGCTTATGCGGGAGCCACAACGTACAAGTATCAAACGGACGGACGATACCTTGATTTTATCCCTGCTACGTTGATGGGGTTGGGGAATACGGCATTGAAGTGGCAGCAAACGCAAAAATGGAATTATGGTGTGGATTTGGGATTGTTCGATGGACGGGTGACGGCGAACTTCAATTATTACCGGGAAACCACGGACGATTTAATCATGTCGACTTCCACGGTTCCTTCCAATGGTTTTGATTCTTATCACGATAATTTGGGTAAGAGCCAGAACGTGGGATTCGATTTGGGGGTTCGGGTGGTAGTGCTGCAAGCACCTAAAAGAGAGTTGTTTTGGGCCGTATCTACTTCATTCTATCATAACGAGAATAAATTGTTGGAGATCACGGATAATTTGAAAGCACAAAATCAAGCTGCCTTGAATCAACAGATAACAAATGGAGCCACGACTCCGGTGCTTCAATACGTGGAAGGTACCAGCGTGAGCGGATTGTATGCCGTGCGTTCTTTGGGAATTGATGCGAGTAACGGTTACGAGGTATTCCTGACGAAAGACGGGCGGCAAACTTACGTGTGGAGACAGGAGGATATGGTGTATATGGGAGATATGCAACCGAAATTGAACTTCACGATTTATAATAATTTCCAATACAAATGGATCCGTTTGAACTTCGGGTTGACTTTCCGCACGGGAGGTGTGTTGTATAACAGTACGCTGGCAAGTAAAGTGGAGAATTTCAATTTGAAACAAAATATGGATAAACGGGTGTTGAAAGATCGTTGGATGGAACCGGGTAAACCTGCTGATTATAAAGGATTGGTGGATTTGGAAGGTTATACGCGTACGGAAAAATCGACGAAAGTGACTTCTCGTTTCGTGCAGAAAGCAAATTCGTTCGAGATTACGGGATTGACGATTGACCCGGGTATTTTGGTGGAGCGTTGGTTGAACCGGTTGGTAACCAAAGCTGTGCAGAAAGTGAATGATACATCGAGAGAAGCGATTAACAGCGACCGTTTTAGCGTGAGTTTTTCGATGCAGAATGTATTGCGTATTTCAAGTATGAAACGCGAGTCCGGTACGTCTTACCCGTTCAATCGTAGTTTCCTGTTTACGCTGTCGGCTAGATTGTAGTGTTTGTAAAAAATGAAAAAAGGTAGATTATGAAGAAATATATTTTTTATATCATGTTGGTTTTCGGGCTTTCCTTGGGGGCGTGCAACGATTGGTTGGATGTACCCTCGAAGACGGAAGTGATTGATTACGAGATGTTCGAGACGGAACAGGGATTTATGGACGGCATGGCGGGTGTGTATTACCTAATGACGGACGATGCCTTGTACGGGGATATACTGAGTATGACTTATCTGGATGTGTTGGCTCGGCGTTTTAAAATATTCGACACTTATGATGTCAGTGGTTTAGGAAAAGATCTGGGGGAAGTCAATTATTATCAGGGGTCTGAAGTTGTCAGTGTGATTGATAATATTTGGAGCAAAGGTTATAATGTTATCGCTAACGTGAATAGCCTGTTGGAACAGATTGAAAATTACAAATCGGTATTTACTTATGACAATTACCGGATGATAAAGGGGGAAGCGTTAGGCGTCCGTGCTTTTATGCATTTCGATTTGATGCGGTTGTTCGGGAAGCCGTATGCGTTGGCTGGGGATGAATTGACGATTCCTTACGTGACGAAACTATCCGGGCGTGAATGGCCTTTGTTTAATACGGAGGATGAGGTGATCGGGTTGGCTCTTCGGGATTTACAGGAGGCGGATAGTTTGTTGTCGGTAGACAATATGTATTCGTCTTCCGTGGAGAATAGTTGGTTGAACAGCCGCCGTTCTCATTTTAACCGTTGGGCGGTATATGCGACGATGGCTCGGGTTTACCACTGGAAGGGGGACACGGAAAATGCTTTGTTGTATGCCCAAAAAGTGATAGAGTCGCAACAATTCAGGTTTATGGATCCGTTGGTGGACTGTAAAGATTTGCAATCAAGGGATGTTGCATTTTACACGGAATGTATATTTACTTTGAATAAAACTAATTTGAAAGACGTGTACAACAAAAGAGTAGGGCTTGATCGAAATGGCTTGCTTAATGATGTGGAAGATATCGAAAAACTTTATGGAAAAACGTCGGGGGGAAGTACGGATTATCGGTTCACGTACTTGTGGTACCTTACTGAAACTAATCAGGTGGGCGGTCAGAAGTATACATTTTATAGGTATAACGGGGGTGTTGCCAGCAGGGGAGATTTGGTTACTTTGATGCGTTGGTCTGAGATGTATTATATCGCCGCCGAATGTTGTGGTAACACGGCGGAAGGGCGTGCTTATCTGAACAAGGTTTTGGTGAACAGGGGATTGAAAAAGATAGAAGATTCCATATCGGACGAAGAGTTCCGGAACGGGATACTGAACGAGTACAAGAAAGAATTTTTCAGTGAAGGGCATTTATTCTATTATTATAAGCGGTTGAATATAACGAAGGTTTTGGATCACGATCAAGAAACATACGTGGATGTTGCGACTCCCGGTTACGTGTTCCCCATACCGGAGAAAGAGCTTGAATTAAGGCGTGGAGTTACAGAATAATCAACAAGAACAGTTATGAAAATGAAAACGTTATATAATATACGAATCATGTTGGCGGTGATGTTATTCGGGATTGTTGCCGCTTGTGAAGATGATGACAAGATTCCCGGAGCTTCTTATGATGCAGGGGTGTGGTTTTACGGAACGGGAACTGTCATTAAACAGAATAAATTTGACATGGACGAGTTCAACAAGATATTCAGCGGTTTTTATTCGTTCTATTTTTTCCCGGGGGTAGAGGAACATACTTTTGAACTTCCGGAGATTCGTTTGATGGGGAAGCCCGTGGATTACGATCGTGAAGTGAATTTAGTTGCGGGAGAGGGAAGCACAGCCGTGGAAGGCGAGCATTTTATAATTGAGGATAACGTGTTACCTGCCAATGCGGTTTCATTTACCCCGAAGGTGCTGTTACTCAAAAAGAATTTGGGTGACGAAGAGAAAATTGTCAAGTTCGTGCTTGAACCTTCCGAAGAATTTCCCGCACGGGTGTTCGGGGATACGGTATCGGACGACAAGACATTTTTGATTTCTTTGCGCTACGAGTTGAAGTTTTCCAACTTGGTGTCGGAGCCGCCTTATTGGTCACAGTGCGGTATTTTTGGTGATTGGAGCCGGGTGAAGTTTGATTTCATGTACGAGAAATTGGGGAAATACTGGGGTGTAGAACCGGTGTCCCCCGCGGATAGAAATTATATGTATGATGACTTGTTGCGTATGCGTCGTGAATTACAATTGTGGCAAGAAGAACATCCCGGCGAAAAGATGCTGGATGAAAATGGGGAACAAGTTACTTTTTAATTTAAACACGAAAGTATGAAAAATTGGTTTAGATATAGTCTTATCGGGATGCTGGGCGTATTGCTTTTGGCGTCGTGTTACAAGGATAAGGGAAATTATTCTTATCGGGATTTAAATGAGATTTCGATTGATTTACCGGAAATCGTATCTGTGCAACAGGGGATGGTACTGGAAGTATTTCCCAAACTCTCTTTTGCTTTGGAAGAGAATGAGGAAAACTTGAGTTACGAGTGGGTGGTTTCTATTCCTACCTCTTCGGATTCTGTGAATGTGGTATTATCCACGGATCGGGACTTTGCCGAGCAGGTTGATTATGCTTCCGGTAATTCTTACCCGTTCGATTTTAAGGTGACGGATAATAACACGGGTGTCACTTATCGTAAGGGGATGAAATTGGAGGTGCGGACGAACTATCAGCCCGGTTATTTTGTCGTGGAGCAATATGACAATCATTCGGATATCAGTTTTTACAACACATCGACGGATACTGTGTTTCATAGTATATTCTCGGAGGTAAACCCGGAAGTCGTGTTGAAACCGAATGTAACGGATTTGTTTACGGTCGATTTTAGCGGGTATTCATCTCCGGACGGGAAGGTTGCTGCGGGGAATATGACGATGATTTTCGGAGAAGATTGGGGATACGTGATAGATTATCGTTCTTGTCGGGTGCTTGCCGATATAGAGCAGATGTTTGCAACGCGTCCGGAAGTTATTCGTCCACAGGTTTTGGCAAATTATATCGAGAAGAATTCTACATTTGTTTTGATAAATGATGGAAAGGTTTACCGGATGCATCAAGATCAGGGGCAAACTTTATTTGGAGAACCTATGGTTGCGTCAGATGGTTTGGAAACCGGTTGTGCTTCCTTTATCGGTTCGGGAATGAATTACAGGGGGCAATTGATGGGAATTTTGTATTTTGACGAGGTGAATCACCGTTTTTATTCCCGGTACCAAGCAACTAACGTGGTTTTTACGGATGTGAGAGGTGTTTATGTTTCTGCGGGAGATACCTTGTTTAATGCGGCGAAAGTAGATGAAGATTGGGAATTGATCGGAATGCCGACCGGAGGTGCGGGAAATTACTATTATAATATGGTGTTTCGGGATGCGGACAATGCTTACGTGATACGTTATACGATGGCGGGAGTAGGATTTAATGGTGGTCCTTTTCATGTTGTTAGCGAAGAGGCGTGTCCCGGTATGAAAGATAGTCCGGTGTTTGTGTCCCCGTACGGTAGGCAGCAGATATATTATGCCAATGGAAACGAAATTCGCTTGTATGACGCAGACGCGAATACTTCCCGGTTGCTTTATGCTTTTCCGGCGGGTGAAGAGGTGGTTTCTATAGTCTTGCCGACAAACGACGGGCTGAACCTGACTGCCGCCACGTATAACGGGAGCAAGGGAGCGCTCTATGCTTTCACGTTGGTGAATACCGGGGATTTGAAAGACGCAGAGCCTAAGTTGTTGGCAACCGATTTCGGGAAGATAAAGAAGATCGTGTATAAAAAATAATGAAATTAAGGTGGATAGGATTATGAAAATACTAAAATTGTTATTGATTGTATTTGGGATATTCTTTATCTCTTGTGAACAATATGATACCAAGCCCAGTTTAGATATTCATGGAGAAAGTATATCTTCATTAGGACGTAGTACTTTTATAAATGATAGTGCAGAATTTATGCCTTTAGGTGTTATTCCTGAATGGGTAAAAGATTCGCTTTCTTCGGAAAATTATGAGCTACTAAAAAAACTTAGTACAAAATTTAAAATAAAGTATTACTTATTGAAAAAAAACAAGTCTTCGGACTCGTGTGTTGCCGAAAGAAATCAACAACTGAATAGATTATTGGCAAATGGGAAATTAGATACAATAATTGTTTCTTCAAAAGAGCAAATAAAAACAAATGTTCTAGACAGGATTGAGGTATTATCAAGAGGCGAAAGTGGAGATATTAATCCGGGGTATGATTACGCTTCAACAATATTGAATATAGAAACAATTACTCATGGTGCGGCTAATTTGATTGTAAAAGCTTATTTAACATGGCAGAAAAATGTTTCAACGAGAGATTTCAAAGATATTTCCTTGAGAGCAGATATGGTTGGCAATGGACTTGTCGGAGGTTCTCACCGTTGGGTGGACGGAGGTTCAAGGGCAGATAAACAAGCTGACCGTATTCGTTATGTTGTGATAGGAACAGCAGAAATCTTTTCCGGTTTAAATAATGTGGGGTTGGTTTTGTCCCGAGATATAAATAGAATAAGCTCAATAAATCCTTTTAATTGAATTCTATGAAGTACAATGCTTGTTTTTGGATGAAACTGCTAATTCTATTATTGTGTTTAGGTGGGCTTTATAGATGTGGCGCTAACAATAAATCTTCAGATTTATTTGTGTTGACATGTGGAGAACAGCGAACATTAGCTCAAGAAAAAGAAAGGTTGAAGTATGGAAAATTATTGCAACCGGAAGTGAGCGGGGATTCGTTAGTTGTTCCAAGAACTGAAGATGTACCAATTATATACAAGAAATACGTGAATGTATTTGTAGATTCTTTAAATAAGTTCTTGAAAAAGATGCCTGAAGAAGATAAATATGCGCTTTTAATTTCTTTCAGATTAAATACGATAGGGATTTCTTTAATAAATTCTTACGTGGAAAAAGAAGATTCTTTATACGTGTTGAAAATCACGAGAGAAAGTGCTATTTTTTTAGGTTTAGAAGATGAATACGATGAGATTCAAAATTTTGTAGGTAATCTTAACTTGTTTCTTCCCAATTATTCACAAGATATTGTAGAAGCTATTGAAAAGAGTTATGAAAAACCGAGAAGTATATTTTGGGCTTCCCATTATTTTAATGGGACGATAAAAGATTTCTATGAGATTAGAAATTGTATTTTAAATTTAGGTAAATCATAATTATGAATTTATTGAAATGTTGTGCAGCGGGGAGGAAAACATTCCAGTTTTCCTTCCTTCTCTTCCTCTTGCTGCCTGTTTTTTCGGCGGGTAAGGGGAAAGAGAAAGATTATTTCAAGATATACCGGGAAGGAGATCGGGTGATTTGGGAATTGTCTGCATCTCTCGTGGGGAGGGAATGGTTGCTGGTGAACCAGATCGCGGCGGTGGGGAACGGTTATTACGCCCAAGTGGGGGATATGTCCGGAGAGCCGAGAATCTTGCAGTTGCGGGAGAGAGAGAATGGTAGGATGGTGTTGATACAGAAAGCGGTGATGAGTAAGAATGCGGGTTCCAATATGACGGGACTGCCTAAGGTTCCTCATGAGATTGCCGATTTTCAGAGCGAGGAGAGCGGCAACGGGAAGGCTTTGCGTTTGGATATCACGTCGTGGGTGGTGAGCGACACGGGGATGGTAGACGGTAAATTGCGGACCCCGACGCTGAAAATCATTTCTCATCCGGATTGCATGGAGATTGTCGGTTGGCGGGAGAGAAAGGGAGGGCAGGTACAGGCGAGTAGTTGTCTGTTTTTGATGTCCGGGCAATTGATGCGGCTTCGTTATGAAGATCAGCGGGTGGGGTATTTCAGGAGCAAGCATTTGGTATGCGACGATACGACGGCGAAAGAGGAAGAGGCGTATTGCATCTCCCGTTGGCGGTTGGAACCCCGCCCGGAAGATATGAAGAAGTATCAGAAGGGAATACTCGTGGAACCTCGGGAACCTATTCTGTTTTATATTGATCCGTTGACTCCGGCAAAATGGGTTCCCTATATTGAAATGGCAATCAATAACTGGAAGCCCGTTTTCGAGCGAGCCGGGTTTAAAAATGCCATTGAGGCGAGGGTGGCACCGTCGACCGATTCGACTTGGACGTTGGAGTCTTGTCGGGCGGCTATCGTGTATAAGCCGCTCCCGGAAGAAAACGCCTTCGGGGAACGGTATGCCGACCCGAGGAGCGGGCAGATATATCACGCTCGTATCCAGTGGGGACACGGGTTGGTGGAGTGGTTGAAGGGGAATTACATGATGCAGGCGGGAGCGAGTGATCCGGGGGTATTCACGGAAGGGATTTCGGATGAATGGTTGGGTGCATTGCTATCGGTGATTGTTTCGCACGAGGTGGGACACACGTTGGGACTGACTCATAACATGGGGGCGAGTTCCGTTGTGCCTGTGGAGAAGTTGCGGGATAACGAATGGTTGACGGAAAACGGTATTTCCACTTCTCTTATGGATTATTCGAGGTTTAATTACGTGGCACAACCCGGGGACGGCATCGAGCGGAAAAATTTGATTCCTCGGATAAACATGTATGATTACTGGGCTATCGAATGGGGCTATCGTTTGTTCCCGAAAATAAAGACATTGGAGGAAGAGCACACGCGCGTGTCCGCTTGGGTCGGAGAGGAGCAAAAGAAGTGGGGACAATGGTTCGGGGCTCAGAATACTTCGGGAGATCCCCGTTGCCAATCGGAAGATTTGGGGGATGATTTGGTGGAAGCGAATACTTACGGGATAGCCAATTTGAAGCGGGTGTTGGAGCAATTGGAGAGGTGGGGCCCGGATGCAGATGGCAGTTACACGACTTTCCGGAATATGTATGACCGGATCATCTTTATCGGAGAGCAAAATGTACCCCGGGGACAGTTTTATTTTTACATGCAACAGGTGGTGAATATCGTGGGCGGCAGTTATGTAAATTATGACGAGAAGGAACAAGCAGTGAGAACGCCGGTGGAGAGGGAGTATCAGCGTCGGGCGATGATGTTTTTGGGAGAACAGGTGTTTACCACTCCCGAATGGTTGTTGAAACCGATGTTGTCGGGAAAAGTGGAGAATGATCCGTTACGTTTCATCGAATTGGTGCAAAGCGGGGTTTTGACGATGTTGGTTGGCAAAGGGAGTGGCTTACCGGAGAGGGATTCCGTTGGAAATTATACACGGACGGACTTTTTCGAGGATTTAAATCGGATCATCTGGCAAGACGTGTTGTCGGGAGAGATGCCGGATGTTTACAGGCAGAACTTGCAACACAGTTTCTTGCGGCAAGTCAGTTCTTACGGTTCGAGAGGCGGGCCGCAGGCAATCCGATTCTACAAAGGGTATATGGCAGATATGCAGGGAAAATTGAAACAAGTTAGTGTGGCAAACACGGACGAGCGATTCGGTGTCTATTGCCGGGATTTGATTCAGCGTATGAATAGGTTTTTAAAGTAAAAGGAGATGTATTGTATGTATCGGAAAATATTTTGTATTCTGTTGCTTATCCGGGTGTTGTGCATCGGTGATGGTTATGCGTCTGCTTTTCGAGTGTACGCTTCCGGGGAGAAATGTCTGTTGGAAATGCCCCGGGAGATGTTGGGAAGGACTTTTTTGGTCGTGAGTCGTTTGGATTCCGTGCACGAGAATCGTACCTATCAGCTGGGGAGCCGATGGGGAAAGGAGAGAACCGTCATTTTCAGACCGGGGGAAGCCGGGAAGGTGGATGTGTATCTGCCGGATTATCGTTTTGACGAAAGAGAAACTTCTCCGGGGATGAGGAGATTGTTAGCCCGTGGCAAGGTGGAGTTGCCTGCCATGAATTGCCCGATTCTGAATGAATCTTCCGATTATATCGTGATAGATGTGACGGGGATGATGAAAGGGGGACAACCGTTGTTTGATGGCGAGGGAAAGGAAATTGTGCGTTTTCGTGGAGAGAATGATCGTTTCTATTGCACGGTAACGCGGGAAATGCCTGCCATACGTCGTGAGTGGAAACGGGAAGGAGATAAAATGACCGGGATGCCGGTGACAACCACGTTTTTCCTGTTACCGGATGTCCCGTGGCAAGCACGGGAAAGAGACAGGAGAGTGGGGTTTTCTTCTGTTTCGTACGATTATTTTAAGGATGAGAGTACGGGCGTGCGTACTCGCCATGTTGTGAGGAGATGGGCGTTAGAGCCTCGTGACATGGGGGCGTACGAGCAGGGGAAGTTGACGGAACCTCACGAGCCGATAGTGTTTTATCTCGATCCTGCGATTCCTGCTTGTTGGCGACCTTATTTTGTCCGGGCTGTCGAGGACTGGCAGCGGGCTTTTGAGGCTACCGGATTCAAGAATGCTATCGTTGCACGGGAATTGCCGGGAGAACTGTCGCGGGAAATATCGTCGTTGAGCGGGGTAATTCTTTATCAGGATTCCTTGCGGGGAGAGGTCGTGGATGTGAATGTCGATCCCCGGAGCGGGCAAATTGTACAAGCCCGGGTGCATTGGTCGCCGCAAGCGTTGGATTCTTTGAGATACGAATGGATCGCAAGGAGTGCTCTATGGAAAGCGGGAGATCATTCCGGGGAAACGGAGAAACAAATCACGGGTAATCTGATCCGTGTAACGGTAGGACAAAGGGTAGGTATAGCTTTGGGGTTATTGCCGAACAGGCTTGCCTCTGCATGGATTCCCGTGGAGAATTTGCGGGATAGAGTTGGGGAAATGTCATCCTCTATCATGGGGGGTGTCATGCTGAACACGGTGGCACAGCCGGAAGATATGGTCGGAATGGCGGGTATGTTTCCCGTGGTGGGGGAGTATGATTGTTGGGCGATCAATTGGGGATATCGTTACGGGGAAAAGGAATGTGCCGCGGCATTGTTGGCAAATATGGCACGACCGGAGTTCCGGTGGTGTGACAATTCACGGGCTGTTGCTAATTTAGAGAATCAAGGAGATGATCCGATAGCGAGTGTGGGCTACACTTTGGAGAACGTGAAGCGGATGTTCGCGGGCAAGCGTGACACGACGGGGTGGGTGTCATGGGTACGACACGCCGGAGAGAAAACAGGAGTATTGTACACTACCGTGTTGCCCGCTCTTCAGCAATTTGGCGGTATGGAGGTCCGACCGGAAGCCTCTTGCGCGTATGTACCCGTGCTTTTCCCCGTGGGACGGGAGCGACAGGAAAAAGCGATGGAGTTTCTAGTTCGGGAGGTTTTTGCCACGCCGCAATGGTTGATACGTTCGGCGTTAATCCGAAAAGCCGGAATCGATCCGGTAGAAATGATTACAAGTTGGCAAAGCGCCGTGCTTGAGTTTTTATTTGAAACAAGTATAAGCCGGTTTGCTTTGAATAACATCATGTCCGGGGAGGATTCCCCCTACACGGCAGATGAATTTTTAGACGGTCTGTATCGGGCTATATGGGTTGATGCGGGACATGAAGATGCTTGTATGAAGGCTTTGCGGTTGCGTTACTTGGAGATCGTTGGGAAAGTTGCGCGAGGGTATGCCAAAAGTAATGAGTCGGTAGCTTTGCGGGTGCATTTGCGTAAACTGCACGGAAGGATTGAACAAGCCTTGTCCGGAACGGTTGGCGGGGTGGAACGGGAGAGTTGGATGAGTTATAAAACTAAAATAGAGGATGTATTATAGTATGTTGTAAATTAAAAAAAGAAACGTATGAAATTGATTATTATTATTGCATTGGTGCTTTGTATGCCGGGCCTTACGAGGGCACAAGAACAGGGAATCCGCTTTGACAAGAGCATGAGTTGGCGGGAAGTGGTTGAAAAGGCCACGCGGGAGAATAAATATATCTACGTGGACGTTATGGCCACGTGGTGCGGACCTTGTCAAGCTATGGTCAAGAATATCTTTCCTCAAAAGGAGGTCGGAGATTTCTACAACGAGCATTTTATCTGCGTCAAATTGCAAACGGACAAAACCGCCAAGGACGACGAGTACGTGAAGGCTTGGCACAAGGAGGTGAACGATATATGCACGAAAGCGAAAATCAAGGTGTTGCCCACGTCTTTATACTATAACCCGCAAGGGGAGTTGGTGCATATCATCCCGGGCGGGATGCCTGATGCCGGGCGTTTCGTGGAGGCGGGCAAAATAGCCTTGGACGAGAACCGGCAAATATTCACGTGTTTGAAAAAATACGAGGCAGGGGAGCGTGACGTGGAGTTCCTGTATGAATTGTCCGTGAACTTCTTGATGTTGGGCGATAAGGTGATGGCGAGAAAGGTGGGTAATACTTTTTGGCAGACGATAACCCCGGAAGAACGGTTACTGGACAAGGGTATCCGTTATGCCGCCGATTTTTTCGAGAGTGTTGACGACTCCATGCTCCCTCTTTTCATGGATCACCCGGAGCGGGTCGATGCCGTACTCGGGAAAGGAGTGGCGGATCAGAAAGTAATACGGGCAATCGAGGCGAAATACATCAATCCGCTGATGAAGGATTCCGTGAATATACCCGATTGGGACGGGCTTTACCGGGAATTAACGGAGAGATACCCGAAGAAACAAGAGAGTATCCGGAAAATGTTATTGAACCGGAAATTAGGATACGGGCAACGGTATCATAATGATGGGCTTTGTGCCGCCGCGCTGAAAGAGTTGTTGCCTATCTGTTGGGAGGAAGGGAGTGAGGTGTTGATTCCTAATTACGCGTACGAATTGGGACGCAAGGCTCAAGACAAAGAAGCGGGTAAAATTGCCCTCGAGTGGCTGGAGCGCACGTTGGATGAAACGAACGCTTATCAGTTGTTGAATTACGCGGATATCCTTTTCTTGAACAAACAAAAGGGGAAAGGGTTGAAATGCGTGAACACGGCGTTGAAGCTGACCGAGGAAGGGAGTAAACTACACGAGAGGGCAATGGAAATGAAAAAAAAGAACGCCCGGGAGATGAAGTTTTTAAAGCAAGTGATGAATGAAATTAATTAAAACAGTTATGAGGTTTAAAGTGCTCGTGTTATTGGCTTTATTGTTTCCGGTGGGGACAATTGCCCAAGAGAATAAAGGTATCCGGTTTGATAAAAGCATGAGTTGGGAAGAGGTCGTGAAAAAGGCAACACGAGAGAATAAATACATCTTTATGGATGTCATGGCGACGTGGTGCGGACCTTGTCAAGCCATGGCACAAGCCGTTTTCCCGAACGAGGAAGTCGGGAACTTTTTTAACGAGCATTTTGTTTGCGTGAAGCTACAACTTAATAAAACGGCAAACGATGACGAGTATGTCAAAGCATGGTATCAAGAAGCGGAAAAGATACAAAAGACCTACAAGATACAGAGTGTACCGACTTTACTTTTCTTTAATTCCAAAGGGGAGATTGTGCATTCCATGCCGGGAGCGACGAATAATGCCGGTGCTTTTATCGAGTTGGGAAAGAATGCTTTGGACGAGAAGCAACAGTTGTACACCCGTTTACGTGCATTTGAGGCGGGAGAACGGGACGTGGAATTTCTCTACGACCTGTCAATTGATTTCGCCATGCGGCGGGATGGGGTGAATGCCATGAAGGTCGCCAATGTCTTCTGGCAGACCATTACTCCCGAGGAGCGGGTTTTGGAGAAAGGAATCCGTTATGCCAATGATTTCATGTCCGGTACGCGGGATGAAACTTTTAGGTTCTTTCTGGAACACCCGGAAGAAGTGGATGCCGTTCTGGGGGAAGGCAGTGCCAAGAAAAAAGTGGTGGGGCTTATCGAGCGGGAAATGGTTCTGCCTCTCGTGAATGACTCCGCTAGAATGCCGGAATGGGACGGTATTTATAACGACTTGTGTGTGAAATACCCTTCATTAGAGAAGAATTTTAAAGAAATGGTATCTAACCGGAAAATGTATTATGCCCAAAGATACCGCAAAGACGATCTGTATTTGGAAGCTTTGTTGGAATTAATCCCCATATACGGGGAACAGGAAAACGGTACATTGGCAAGATCGTACGCCCATCAATTGGGGAAAAAGGCACAGAATCGGGAACAAAGAAATATAGCCTTGAAATGGTTGAAAGAGAAGTTGGACGAAAAAGATGCGGTAGGGATGGCGTATTATGCGGAGATACTTTTCTTGTCCGGGCAGAAGAAAGAGGGTAGAAAATACATCGACTTAGCTGTCAAGTCCATGAGTCAGGGGGATTTTGTTTACACGGAAGTGAAAAGGATAAAAGAGGAATACGGCAATTAAAAAGCGGGTAATGAAAAAAGGGCGTGCACAATCACGCCCTTTTTGTATATAAGATAATCTCGTTTACTTGATGACCCCGAGTTTCTTACCGATCTTGATAAAGGCAGCCAAGGCACGATCCAGTTGCTCGCGAGTGTGTGCGGCTGACAATTGGATACGGATGCGGGCTTGTCCTTTCGGTACAACCGGGTAGTAGAATCCTGTAACGTAGATGTTTTCTTTTTGCAGTTCGGCAGCGAATTGTTGTGAAAGCACTGCATCGTAAAGCATCAAGGCACAGATGGCTGATTCGGACGGTTTCAAGTCAAATCCGGCTTCCGTCAATTTAGTGCGGAAGTAGTTGGCGTTGTCCATCACGCGGTCTCTCAATTCGGTGCTCTTTGTCAGCATGTCGAATACGGCGATAGATGCACCGCAAATTGCCGGGGACAAGGAGTTGGAGAACAGGTAAGGTCTTGAACGTTGGCGCAACATATCGATCACTTCTTTCTTACCGGTCGTGTATCCGCCCATGGCACCGCCGAGAGCTTTACCGAGGGTTCCGGTGAAGATATCTACCCGGTTCATGCAATTGTGGTGTTCGGCTGAACCGCGTCCAGTCTTACCGATGAATCCGGCAGCATGGCTGTCGTCAACCATTACGAGTGCGTTGTATTTTTCAGCCAAGTCGCAGATTTCGTTCATCTTGGCGATATCCCCGTCCATGGAGAACACACCGTCGGTAACGATGATGCGGTAGCGTTGAGCCTGAGAAATCTTCAATTGTTCCTCTAGGTCAGCCATGTTGGCATGTTTGTATCTGTAACGTACGGCTTTGCAAAGACGAACTCCGTCGATGATGGAAGCGTGGTTCAACTCGTCGGAGATGATGGCATCTTCCTGTCCAAATAACGGTTCGAATACCCCGCCGTTAGCGTCGAAACAAGCGGCGTAGAGGATCGTGTCTTCCGTGCCGAAGAATTGAGAAATTTTAGCTTCCAGTTCCTTGTGTATATCTTGAGTTCCGCAAATAAAACGTACAGAAGACATACCGTAACCGCGGCTGTCCAATGCTTTCTTGGCACCCTCGATGACCGTCGGGTCGGAAGAAAGTCCTAAATAGTTGTTCGCGCAAAAGTTTAACACTGTTTCTCCCGTGGCAAGTTTAATCTCCGCGTCTTGCGGGGTCACGATAATTCTTTCGCTTTTGTATAAGCCGGCGTCTTTTATCGACTGTAATTCAGTCTTTAAAAAGTCTTGAAATTTTCCGTACATATCGCTAATTTTAATGTTTGTTTTAATGGCCTCAAAAGTAATCATTTTTTACTTATAACGTATTCGAAAATGAATATATCGTACTTTATTCGGGGAAAAAATTCGAAAGTGTTATTTGCTTGAAAACAAGAGAGGTGTCAAAAGTCATTTTGACACCCCCTTCTAGTAAAGTCCATAAAGTCGACCTTTGGTTCCTAAAATTTCCCTTGCGTTAGTTTCTGATAGCGGCAATTTCCTTTACTGCCTCGATCGCCGTGTTCACGTCTTTTTCCGTGGTGAAGGCGCCGATGCTCATGCGAACGGTGCCGTGGAGGTCGAACGTGCCGATCACCTCGTGTACTTTCGGGGCACACTGCAATCCGGTGCGAACGGCAATATTGTAGTCCACGTCGAGCATGGTACCCACGTCAGCGGAATCGAATCCGTTGATGTTGAAACTAAGTACCGGGTTTTTGTTCTCGGGGCTATTGGCGCAATAAGTGGTAACACCTTCGATGTCCTGTAACGCTTTGCGCAGTTTATCCCATAATTGGATTTCCCGGTGGTGTATATTCATGATACCCTGTTCTTGAATCCATTTTACCCCGGCATTCAATCCGGCAACGCCTAACAGGTTCAACGTTCCGTATTCCAAACGATACGGGTATTCATCCAGATGCACGGGATAAGCGGAACGTACTCCGGTACCTCCGGCGCGGGTATGTTTGATCTCGATGCCTTCACGCACGTATGAACCGCCGATTCCCGTCGGGCCCATGAGGCATTTATGTCCGGTGAAGCAATACACGTCGATATTCGAGGCTTGCATATCCAGATCCACGGCTCCGGCACCCTGACTGCCGTCAACCACGAATATTACACCTTTTTCTTTACATACCTTCCCGATCTCAGCCAAGGGTTGGATTGTTCCCAGTACGTTGGAACAATGGGTAACCACCACGAATTTGGTATTCGGTCGAATCGCTTTTTTGATGTCGTCGGGATGCACGTAACCGTTCTCGTCAAAAGAAACGTAAGTCACGTCAATCGTACCGTTTTGATGGTGCATGTTGAGGGGACGCAATACCGAGTTGTGTTCCAGCATGGTGGAAACCACGTGAATGCCTTTCTCCACCAGACCGTTGATGATGAGGTTTAATGAATCTGTGGCGTTGTAGCTGAACGTCAAACGGTTGTGGTCTGTTCCCCCGTTGAAGAGTTTCGTCAGCATCTTGCGGGTGCTGTTCACCACTTCTTCCGTTTCAACGGCAGCATCGAATCCGGAGCGTCCGGGATTAACACCATGTTTGCGATAGAAGTCGTTCATGAAATCATAAACTACGTCCGGCTTCGGGAAGCTGGTTGCTGAATTGTCTAAGTAGATTAATTTGCTCATAACTTGTATTAATTTTAGATCCTAATTAATTTTAGATTTTAAATTTTAGATTTTAAATTCCAACCGCACAAGCCGACCATTTTTTTGTTCAAAATTTGAATTACTCACGACCTTCGAATTAGTCACCAGCTCCTCCTCTGTTTATAGAGGAGGTGGCACGGAGTGCCGGAGGAGTTTCTTTATTTTTAATTTCCAATTTTCAATTCTCCATTTTCAATAATCAGGGCATCTGCGACCAGTTCCGCCACGGTCTTTATGGTAATGCCCAGATTGTACGTGTGATTGATTTGCGTTAATTGGTCCACGCAGTTGTGACAAGGGGTGACCACGATTTGTGCCCCGGTGGCGGTAATTTGGTCGGCTTTGACTTTACCGATTTTGAGGCGTCGTTCGTTGTACTCGCTCATGGCAAGAGCCCCGCCGCCGCCGCCGCAACAGAAGTTGTCGGTGCCGTAGGGCGTCATTTCCACCACGTGGGCTGCCGCCGCATTCACGACGAAACGGATTTCATCGAGTAATCCGCCGTTGCGCACGAGATTGCAGGGGTCGTGTATGGTGACCACTTTATCGTTGAGCGTCTTGTCCAGTTTGATGCGTCCGCCACGGATATATTCCCCGATCAATTCAACCACGGTAATCGTGTCGAAATCGTACTTCGTTTTGAGGTAGTTCGGGCCTTCCCAGCGCATGGCACGGGAACCGTGACCGCATTCTCCCAGCACGAGGCGTTTGCAATTGAGTTTGTGTATCTCGTCGTAGAGGTTACGGGCGATTTGGGTTGCCTCGGCGTTGTTGCCGTTGAAGTAGCCGTAATTCGTCACATCGTAGTACTTGGACGAGAGCGTCCAGTCCTCGCCGGCGGCGTAGAACACTTTGCCCATGGCGGCGATGGAGAGCGGGAAGAACTTCGGTTCGCGCGGGTTCACGGTGTAAAACACGTTTTTGTCCGTCCGGTCGAGGAACAAGCCTGCTTTCGGGTCTTCCATTTCGTCCTGCAATTCTTCTTCCATCCATTGAATCGTGTCCACGAATTCTTCCGTGGGGATAGCCATGTTGTTGCCCGTGTTAACCGCCGCGTCAACCGTGGATTGCAGGGTTTTCGGCACCATGCCCATCTCGGCGAGCATTTCCCTTCCTTTCTTCACCACGAAGGGAATATCTACCCCGATAGAGCAATGTTTCACGCAGCGCCCGCACATGGTGCAAGCCCCGAAAAGGGAATCGATCATCTCGTCGCACATCTCCCGGTTCAATTCCCGGGCGCGGAACAATTTTGGGAACGCGGCTCCCTGCCATGTCCGGTAGCGCCTGTAAATGGAGCTGACGAGGTCTACTTTTCTCGCCGGGATGAACTTGCTTGCTTTCATGGTGAGATAGTACATGCAACTATCTGCGCACAGCCCGCAACGCACGCATGAGTTCAAGTGGGTTTCCAGCTTGCTGTCCTTCGTCTTGTCGAGGACGGCAAGGGCTTTGGCTTTTTGTTCGTTCGTGATATTGTTCATCATACGGTAGCTTTTTTAGGAGGCCATGTTCCACGCCAGCCGTAGAAAAAGCCTAAATGGTATCTCGCGAAGAAGAAATAAAGCACGTGTTTGATCTTACCGATCGGCATCCATATAAAAAGGAGTGCCATCGTGACGAAGTATACCGCCCCGAATTGGAACATCCACAGGGAATACGCCGAAACGAAGAGCATGACCGTGCAGAGAAAATTGGAAATGTAATCGTCCGCGCAGGATAGCTCCCGGAGTTCTTTTTTCACGATACGTTTAATGAATAAGGATAGTCCACAGATGCCGGCAACTAGAATCGCGGCTGCCGGCACGATGATGAACAAGTTCGTTACGCTTTCAACAGGAATCACGAGGCTGAAGATTGCCGATGCGGCGATAATCACGTACACGAGCAATGCCAAGAAGTTTCCTATATGAAAAATAATACCTGCCGAATAGGTGGGCAGGTGTAAATAAGCTGATTCTTTTTGCACGGGTGACATGGCTCCGATACAAGAGTAACAGACTGCTTGAGCAATATTCTCGGATTTTTGGGAAAGGTCTTTCGGCGACCCTTTTTTCAAAAGCCGTAGGAAATATCCCCCTAACAGCACCACGCAAAAGAGAAGTGCAGCCAACGAGGTCCAAATATACCAAGACATAGTCGTGTATTTTAAACGCACCCGTCCGGTTTCGGCAGACCTGCTACCCGACATGCGCCGCGGGCTGGTCCTAACGGGAATAATTCATAAATTTCTTTCAGTTTCAATCCGGTTTCTTTGCAGATTGTCCGGACCATCGGTGCGTTCCCCTTCTCCTCGAAATTGTTGCGGATAATCTTGATGATAGCCCAATGTTTATCCGTCAACTCGTTGATTCCGTCCGCTTCGGCAAATAGTTGTGCTACCTCATCGTTCCAGATTGCAGGATCGGTGAGGAAACCGTCACCATCCACTTCAAACATCTTTCCTTTAATTTCTAGTGTTGCCATAATGTTTATTTGGTTTTAGATTGTCCTGCAATATAATAAATATTTGAAAAAACAACAATGATTTTAATATGTGTTTCAAGCAATATAGGGGGAATATGATATGAACCGGGTTGGATAGTAGGCTTGAGTAGTGGTATATTTTGCTGTATGCCAGATTGATATATAATATTTGGAATTACTTGAAAGAGAATATTTATGGTACGTCTTGATGATAGGATTTTATCTTTAGTATAATGTATTAATTATTTTTTTGCGGTGATAGCTGCTTTGTTTTTACCTTTTTTAAGTAGCTGTATGGCGAGTTTATTTGGATGTATAAATAATTTACACGAGCGAAGAAATAACAAAATAGGCTATTTTTGGATAATTGTTGACTAAAAAACATTACCTTTACAAAATAAATATTGTGGTTGTTATAAAATATTCCTTGATGAAAATAATCCGATTATTATTGGTAATATTTTTAAGTGGATTCGTGTTTGGTGCCCAAGGAGGAGCGACGGTTGCTCCCGCGAGCGAGAGAATATTGTTTATTAGCTCGAATCAAGCAGGGCAAGCCGCAAATCAAAGGATGTCGGTATCTTTCATCCAACAATTCCGTTCAGCCCCGTTTAAGATGGAACTGGAAGAAATCTATCTGGGAGCCAAGAAAGTGTTGAGCGCGGAAGAGAGGCGTCGGGTGTTGGATTCCTGCTTGAGGGATATAAAAGGGGATATGGATTTAATCGTGGCGTCGGACGAAGAGGCTGCCGCCGCTCTTTTTTCTTTGAATATTCCTTTGACCCGGGAGATTCCCGTTATCTTTTGCGGGATGACCGATTACCGGCGTGTATCCGGTCGGGATAACGTGACGGGAGTGGTTTATCCGGTTGATTACGAGAGTGTATTCTTGTCCGGACGCAAGTTGTTCCCTGAGGTGCAGCAAGTATATGTCTATTCGGACCGGACGGAGGAGGGACAGGTTCAAGCTCGTCTGGCAAGGAAACAACTGGAGAAGTACACGAAAGATTTTCCCCTTTATTTCGTGAGCGATACCACGATGGGAGTGGATGCTTTCGCGAGTGAATTGCAGAATATATTCCCGCTTTCATTTGTTATTTTGACCACTTGGCAACAGGGGGAGAACGGGGACTATCTTAATCCGGATATTTATTACGCCACGTATGCGAACGAGTCCGCGGTACCGGTTTTCACGGCTTTTGACCGCGGTCTGGGGAAAGGGGTTTTCGGTGGGTACGTTACTACATTAGGACAGCAGGGTACCCGGCTGGGGGAAATGGCGGTGGACGTGTTGAAAGGGAAATCTGTTCGCTCTATTCCTGTCGACACATTGAAGCCGGTTCACGTGTTCGATGACAATCTGTTAAGAATGTGGCGTTTGAAACATTCCGAACTACCGTCAGACAAGGTGATTTTGAATAACCGGGGTACGTTTTGGATCACGTATAAAACTTACATCGTGGCTATATGCTTGGTCTTCTGTGTTCTGGTATTTATGTTGGTATGTTTGGTCTTGTACCAGTTGCGTTACCGGAAAATGTTACGCCGGAGCGGGTATCTCGAAAAGGCAGCCCAGCAAATGGCAACCATGTTAAAAGAAAAAACGGAAATCTTATCGAACACCTTATCTTCCATGAGTGAAGGTATTTTGGTCGTGGATAGAGAATTGCGGATTATCGAGTTGAATCGCGCTACGGTCGAGGGATTGGGACTCGCGGGGAAGATTATCGGGAAGCCGCTTCACGAGGTTTGTGAAGTTGCCAGAGATAAAGTGGGGCATGGTATCGAGGAGTTGGCGGAAGGTGTGATGCGGGAGAAAGCGCGTAAGGATCTGGCTTTGGATACCGTGTTGATTCCCGGTGGGGATGCCCCGATACAAAAGGTGGCGGGTAGCATCTCTCCTTTGTTGAACTTCGATAACGAGGTTTACGGTGCGGTGATTATGTTCCGGGATATAACGAGGGAGTGGCAGCAACAGAAATTCCTGCGTATTTCGGTGAACGCTCTACAGGCGTTCTCGTGGTATTACGATGTCGAGAATGATATATTGAATATCGGCGAGGGCTTTGCCGAAGACGAGTTCGTGAAGGAAAACCTGAATACTTTGAACAAGTTTGTGGCACATATTCACCCGGATGACAGGGATAGCGTCATCTCTGTTTTTCAGCGAGTGTTGGAGGGGAAGATGAAGGAATTTGCCATTGAATGTCGGGTCGATTTCTCGCGAACGGGGAATTATCACTGGTGGGCAAGCCGGGGTGTCATGGAAATAGTCGTGATGGCAGACGGGAAGAAGGTGCAGTATCTTTACGGGATGGGCATAAGCATCGACAAGCATAAAGAGGCGGAAGAGGAGTTGGCGAGCGCCCTGCGGCGGGCGGAGGAGTCGGACAGGTTGAAATCCGCTTTCGTGGCAAATATCTCACACGAGATCAGAACACCGTTGAACAGTATTGTCGGCTTCACCAATTTGATGACGGAGGAAGGGTATTCGGACGAGGAGAGAAAGTTGTTCAGGGATTCAATTTCAAATAACAGCAGGGATTTGTTGGGGTTGCTGGATGACGTGCTTGACTTGTCGCGTCTGGAAGCGGGGCAGGAAACGTGTTACCCGGGTGTGTGTGATATGCGTTTTCTCGTGCATTCGGTGTTGGATATCGGGCATTTGAACGCCGCGGAAGGAGTAGAATTTATTGAACGGGGACCACGGGAAGAGTTGCTGGTTATAACTGACGAGATTAAGTTGACAAAGGTATTTTTGAATCTGGTAAGAAACGCAAAGAAATTCACTTCCCGCGGGCATGTTGCTGTCGGTGCGAAAGTATCGGATGACGGAAACTGGATCGAGTGTTTCGTGGAGGATACGGGTATCGGAATATCAAAAGAATCTCTCGGGCGTGTTTTCGACAGGTTTTTCAAGGCGAACGAGTTCGTGCAGGGAACGGGACTCGGTCTGCCGATATGCAAGGCGATTATCGAGTTGTTGGGCGGAGAAATTTATTTGACCTCGGAACCTGGTAAGGGAACGACGGTTTATTTTAGAATACCTTATAAAAGACCGGAGACAGTGTAGTTTTCGCCTTCGGCGAGTTGCAAGTTACATGTTGCATTTGCCTTCGGCAAGTTGCAGGTTATTTTATTGTTTCTTGTTTATTTACAGGGGGGGACGGTACTGTTGCGCTTCACGTAAACCTGCTTTTAACCTGCCCTTGAATTGCCGCTAACCCGACAAGGCGGTTTAACAGCACGATAACAGCACATTCACGGTACTCCCCGGAAAAACGTGACATCCTCGCGAACTCCTTGAGCGAGCGGGCGACCTGTTAGCCTCACCCCGGGCATTCAAACGGGAGAAATACCCCCTTGCCAGGCAGAAAATCAAAAAAAACATCCCGTTTTTATTTTTTTTACGTTATAAAGGGGGGGTATTTTTTACGAAAAATCTATTATATAAGAAAAGAGAGTATCATGATAAGAACAGATTTAGAATTATTACATGGGAAAAAACGGTCAGGGGAACCACCGCCACTCTCTACTGGCGGCTGGGCAATCCCGTTATCCGGAGAAGGAGAAACAGGAACGTGTCCGGCAAAAAATGGAAACGTACCCCCGGACGGGAACAAGCGATAAACAAATTCACCAACGGGAAACGACTGGTGACTGAGTTCCTGCTGGAACTGGGAGAGGTATCCTCGTGGAGGCGGGCGGCAAGGCTGTACAGCAAGAACGGGCGGGGTGTGGAGAGGTGACGGAAAAGCCGTGTTCTCCCTTGACCCGGCGCGGGGAACATGCGTGCACCTGTACCCTTTCTTCGAGCGGGAGGATAATTCGAAATTTTCGGAGAACGATTATTTCACGTGCGAGATAACCCCCTATCTTCCCCTGCAGACGCTCGTTCTACACGTCTTTCTTCGCGAGAATATCCCGACTCTTTCAAAAAGGAGGTTGGAATGAAGAATTGTATAAAAGAAAAAACCGACATTTCTGTCGGTTCACCCTGCTTGGCTCCTCAGGTAGGACTTGAACCTACGACCTACGGATTAACAGTCCGCCGCTCTAACCAACTGAGCTACTAAGGAATTTTTTTCAAAAGCGATGCAAATATAGGGGTTTTGTACTATCGAGCAAAATTATTTGGAGAAAAAATTGTTGAATGATACAAAATATTTTTAGTGTCTTGTCAGGTGATTAAAAATCAAAGAAATAGGATTTCGTTTGAATTGGAGGTAAGTATATTTTATTTTGGTTTCTGTATAAAGTATTAGGTTTTTTTATATATTTGTGAGAATTAGCGAAAGAACGTAATGGTTGATATGGAGATAAATATACTTCGGGATTTGAATCAAGGTAAGGAAAAGGCGTTAAAGGAGGTTTACCGCTTATTTTTTCATGCCTTATGTGCCTTCGGGAGTCGCTTTGTCAAAGATGATGCAGCCGTTGCCGATATCGTGCAGGAAGTATTTATAAAGGTGTGGGCTCGCCGGGAGGATTTCGAGGCGATTTATTCTTTGCGTTCGTTCATGTATCTTTCGGTGCGTAATGCCTGCTTGAATTATAATCGGGATCGGGCGCGGGTGAAAAAGATTTCCTTGAATGATACGGTTCCGGAAACTTTTGTCGAGGAGGATGATTGTTTCGTGATCGAGGAAGAGTTACATCGCCGGATCCGGAACGAGGTGGAGCGTTTGCCCGAGGCAATGAAGAAAGTTTTTAACCTTACCTTGCTGGATATGTCCATATCGGAGATCGCCGAAGTGTTGGAAGTGTCGGAAAACACGGTACGCAATCAGCGTGCCCGTGCCCGGGAGATTCTCCGTGCTCGGTTGAAAGACAAGATATTCCTGTTGTTTCTTTTTTATTTTGTCGATGTAAATCATATTAATTAATTCAAGTTTTTTTCCTGCTCGATGAACAGAGGAGGAGTTAAAATACCGTCTTGAAAAGCAACCTGTAACTTGCCGAAGGCAAATGCAACCTGCAACTTTTCCAACTCTCAATTGTAAGGACAATTGAGAGTTGGAAAAAAAATGTGGGTATGGATAGTATGCCGTGTACTTTTTCGTGTTATAGGGTTAAAAAGAGAATAGAATATGTCGGAAGAGAATTTGAAAATCGCGGATATTATTTATGCTTATATTGACGGTTCGATCACGGAGGGGCAACTTGGGGAATTGACCCGATGGTTGGGAGCTGCCGCAGAACACCGGGAGGTATTTGAACGGTTGATTGCGGCTGCTTCATACCGGGACAAGGAGGCCATTTACCGACGGTTCGACGAGTATTATAATTTTGATCGGTTGAGGCGTGCTATACGGCATCAGCGGCGTATCGAGTGGAGGCGTATTGCAGCCGCGGCAGCCGTGGTGATTCTGCCGTTGCTGGTGACTTTTTTCTTGTTGGAACAGCGGGTGGACTCCGTGCGGCAGGAGTACCCGGGAGAGATGACTTTATTGCCGGGCAAGTCGATGGCGACGTTGACGCTGTCAGACGGGAGTAGCAAGGCGTTGAACCGGGAGAATTTTACGGTGGTGGACGGGAGTAAGCGAATCGTGAGTAACCGGGGTGGGTTGGTTTATACCGGGAAGGACACGAGTTCTGTCGAGGAGGAAGTGTACAACACGATACGGGTTCCCCGCGGGGCGGAGTTCAACGTGACTTTGGACGACGGGACGAAGGTATGGTTGAATTCGGAAAGTTCAATCCGTTTTCCCGTTGCATTCTTGGGGGAAGAACGCAGGATATGGGTGAGCGGGGAGGTATTCGCAGAGGTGGCGGAAGATGCCGGGCGACCTTTTATCATGAACACGGGGAAGATTGATATAAAAGTGCTTGGAACGAAGTTTAACGTACGGGCGTACAGTGACGAGGAGTGTATTATGACGACACTGGTGGAAGGTGCCGTGCAAGTGGACGATTCATCGGGAGAGGTTGCCGTGTTGAGCCCGTCGGAACAACTGGTGTATGATAAGGCGAGCGGGAGGAACGATGTGCGGAAAGTGGACGTCGAGTTGTTCGTGTCTTGGAAAGACGGGGTGTATTTGTTTGAATCCCAACGTTTGGAGGATATCATGACGTTGATATCCAAGTGGTATGATGTCGAGGTATTTTACCAGAATGCGGGGGTGAAGGATATTATATTCTCCGGAAGATTGAAACGTTACGAGAATGCGGAAACGTTGCTGAACGTGTTCGAGAGTTTGGGTGGAGTGCGGTTTACCGTGCAAGGGAAGACCGTTGTTGTAGAGGCTGAGTAAAGCAAATGAGCGATAGGAAGGTGCAACTTCTAACCGCTCATGTATGACTCCCGACCGGGTGCAACCGGGCGGGCATTGTTTAATCATATAATGGTACAAATGTATGAAAAAAAATCGAGAATGTTATCTCCGTTGGTCGGGGATACGAAAAATCTTATTA
Source organism: Butyricimonas sp. DFI.6.44 (assembly GCF_022132345.1). Lineage (NCBI taxonomy): Bacteria > Pseudomonadati > Bacteroidota > Bacteroidia > Bacteroidales > Odoribacteraceae > Butyricimonas > Butyricimonas sp. DFI.6.44. The sequence goes on from NZ_JAKNJD010000015.1 coordinate 108,049, forward strand.
ACTATGCGTTTTCTAGCTCTTTTCCTTTTTTGTACGGCTATGCATTTATCTGCGGCAGTACATTCGCAACATGTGGTGTTCAGTTTTAACCTGAAGAACGCGACATTCGAGGATTTAATGAAAGAGATTCGCCAGCACAGTGATTATTATTTTATTTACAAGGACAGCGAGGTGGCGAGTGTCAACAAGTTGAACAAGCGGTTTAAGGCGGTGGAAATAGACGAGATTCTCCGCGAATGCTTGAAAGGTACGGGGTTGACTTATTTCGTGGAGGATAAATTGATTGTTATCCGGAAAACGAACGAGGTGCTTGCCTGCGACACGACCGACAAGAAAAATGTTGCCCAGTCGGTGAAAGGTACGGTGGTGGACGAAACGGGGAAGCCGTTGCCGGGGGTAACGGTGGTGATCAGGGGAACGACCGTGGGTGTCGCTACTGATATCGATGGCGGGTTCAGTATTGTTTTGCCTGTTGATACGGCAACGCTGGTTTTTACTTTTGTCGGGATGGAAACGCGATACGTGAAGATCGCTGCCCTAAAGAAAGGCGAAACTCGCAAGGCTCTCCGGGTGGTGATGAAAGAGGATAAGATCGCATTGGAAGATGTTGTGGTGACGGGATATGCGAATATCCGAAAATCGAGTTTCACGGGTAACGTGACTTCCGTGGACCGGGATCAGTTGCTAAAGGCGAATAACCAGAATATGATTTCGGCGTTACAGAATTTTGACCCTTCTTTCCGTATCCGGCCTAATTCATTGTGGGGGTCAGACCCGAACGCCTTGCCGGAGATTAATATCCGCGGCGAGTCGAGTATCGGGATGAATAAAAGTTTGGAAACGGAGTATATGAAACAGACGCAACGGACGAATCTGACGGATAATCCTAATTTGCCCGTGTTTATTCTGGATGGTTTCGAGGTGAGCGTGCAGAAGATTTACGACATGGATATGAACCGGGTGGAGAATGTCACGATATTGAAGGATGCCGCGGCGACCGCCATGTATGGTTCCCGTGCGGCCAACGGTGTGGTGGTCGTTACGACGATAGCCCCGAAACCGGGAGAAATGCGTATTTCTTATAATTTCACGGGCGGTGCCGTGTTGCCGGATTTGTCCGATTATAATATGTGTAATGCCGTCGAGAAATTGGAAGCGGAGCGGCTCGCGGGCGTGTACACGTCGGATAACACGAGTACTCAAGCCAGTTTGGATATTGATTATAACACGGTGAAGAACAAGATACTGAGAGGGGTTGACACGGATTGGTTGGCTCGACCTTTACGTAACGTGTTCAATCACAAGCACACGTTATATGTAGAAGGTGGGGTGGAGAGCATCCGATACTCTATTGATTTTAATTATGACAGTAACGGGGGAGCGATGAAAGGCTCTTATCGTGACCGCATGGGGGCGGGGATGTCTTTGGATTACCGTTACAAGAAGTTGCAAATCCGGAATTACGTGTCCTACAATTCTACCCGTTCGGAGGATTCTCCTTATGGATTGTTCAGTACGTACGTTAATTTACTTCCCTATTACGAGATTTATGACGATTTCGGGAATTTGCTGAAGAATTTCTCGGGGTTTGCGGGGGCGATAAACCCGTTGTGGAAGGTTAAAAATTTGCGAAGTTATTCGGGACGGAGCCGTTACCACGAGTTTATGGATAATTTCAGTATTAATCTGTACATACTGGAAGGGTTACAGTTCAAGGGACAATTCAGTATAACGAAGACCGAACAGACGACGGAGAGTTTCTCTGACCCGAACGATCCGACTTATGATTATTATGACGCACAGGAAAAGGGGCGTTTGACCAAAAACCTGAGTAGCGGGTATAATTGGAACGTGAACGCCATGTTCTATTACAACAGGGCGCTGGGCAAGCATTTTATAAACGCCACGTTGGGGATCAACGCGAAACAGGATCATTCGGAAAGTCATAATATGGGTTTTAGAGGATTTCAGTTGGGTAACCTGCATAGTGCGGCATTCGCGGCTTTACAACCGGATAAGACTACCGTTGGCAAGACGGAAAGCCGTTTATTCGGTTTCTTGGCATCTGTGAACTATTCCTTTAACGATATCTATCTGTTCGACGGTTCGTTCCGGTTGGACGGTTCCTCTCAGTTCGGCTCGGACAAGCGTTTTGCCCCGTTCTGGTCATTTGGCGCGGGTATTAACGTGCATAATTACAGCTGGCTGAAAGATAACGGGATATTGAGCAAGTTGCGGGTACGTGCATCGTATGGAAGTACGGGTAAGGTGAATTTCCCCTCGTACACGGCTGTAACCACTTACGAGATTGACGCGGATGGTTGGTATTACACGGGGCCTGCCGCTTATCTGGTGTACTTGGGTAACCCGAAGTTGAAATGGGAAACGACGAAAACATTAGATGCCGGTATCGAGTTGGGATTCCTGAATGATCGTATTACTTTCTCTGCCAATTATTATAACAAGAAAACAGAGGATTTGATCGATCAGATTTCTATACGCCCTTCTTCCGGTTTTTCCGAGTATCGTTCTAATTCGGGTGCAGTGGTGAACAAAGGTTTTGAGTTGGATTTGATGGCAACCGTTTACAGGGATAAAGATTGGGTGATTACTTTGATCGGGAATCTGGGTGCGAATAAAAACGAGATTACGGAACTGGGTGCTGCTTCTGAAGCTTATAACAAGGCTATTGACGAGAATTACGAGGCCCGCTACGGGTACAGTGCGTTGAAAGCGACCCCCCTCCGGAAGTATTACAAGGGAGCCTCGACAACGGCAATTTATGCTGTTCGTTCTGCGGGAATTGATCCGGCAAACGGGAAAGAGAAGTTTATTAAAAAAGGAGGAACCAGTACTTACACGTGGTGCGCGGACGATCAGGTAGTGGTGGGAGATGAGTCTCCGGATGCTCAGGGTACTTTTGCCATTAACGTGGGGTTCAAGGGGATTTATCTGAATGCCGCTTTCCGGTACCAGTGGGGAGGACAGACGTATAACGAAACGTTGTTGAAGAAGGTAGAAGAGGTTGATATCAAAACTAGTAACGTGGACAAAAGGGTGCTTTCCGACAGGTGGAGGAAACCGGGAGACATAGCTCCGTTCTATGACTTGGGACAGCAGATATCAACCCGCCCGACGACTCGTTTCGTTCAGGATGAAAATATTGTGGAGTTTGCCAGTTTGTCCGTCGGTTATGATTTCAGGAGAGAGATGATCTCGAAATGGAGATTGACTTCATTGGGATTGCGGTTTAACGCTAATGACTTGTGCCGGTGGTCGACGGTGAAAGAGGAACGGGGTATTAATTACCCGTATGCCAAGAATTACAGTTTTACCTTGAGTATTGGTTTTTAATTAAAAGTTAGAGATATGAAAACCTGTATAAATATAATTATTATATCATCGTTATTCTTCCTCGTGTCTTGTGATTCTTGGTTGGATTTGAAGCCGGAAACGCAGGTGACGGAGGACGAGCTTTTTAATTCCGGGGACGGGTACCGTGCCTCGCTGAACGGATTGTATAAAACTATGGGAACTGCCAGTTTGTACGGGCGGGAGTTGTCGTTCGGGATGGTGGATTGTATTTCCCAACAGTACCAGATGGATTTGGGTACTACTATCACTTATGACCAGAAATACGTGGATATCGCCGGATTTAATTACATGACGACGGATGCGATCGCGCTGATAGAAAGTACATGGAGACAAGCCTTTAACGTGGTGGCGAATGCAAATAATCTGATACAGAACGTGGCGAACGAGTCGCCGGACTTGTTCGCGCAGGGGGAAATGGAGAAGAATCTGATCTTGGGAGAGGCTTATGCGTGCCGGGCTTTGATGCATTTTGATATGTTGAGGTTGTTTGCCCCGTCACCGGTGAATGATGACGGGAAAATCTATGTTCCTTACGTGGAAACTTATCCCGATATCACGGCTATCCCGATAGCGGTCAAACCGTTTCTGGACAAGGTGATCACGGATTTGGAGTATGCCAGAACGCTGGTCGCGGAATGGGATACCTGTAACGTGGGCGTAGGGACGTTGATTACCGGGAAAGCGCGTTTCTATAACACGTTTTCGTTCGGTACGGAAATCTATGACAATAGTAATTTGAGAATCGAGAATTTCTTCAAGGGGCGGGGGTATCGGTTGAATTACTACGCGATAACGGCATTGCTGGCACGGGTATGTCAATACGCCGAGTTGGAACAAAAGGCTTTCGAATACGCCCGGGAAGTGATGGCTTTCGAGGTGAAGGATTATTACGGTTGGCAGAAGGCTTTCGCCGTCGATGATTATTCCGGAGTGACCAGCACGAACTGGAACTCAAAGAGTGATCTGCGGGTGGTGAGTAATTTGATTTTTGCCGTTTATAATGAAAAGGCTTATGATGAATTGAGTTTGTCGAAGTTCTTTACCCCGCAATCGAACGGGTACCCGACGTGGTTGGTCATAAACAGGACGAATCAGAAGACGTTTGAAACCCGCGAGGGTACGGATGAGTCTGTCCTTGACTATCGTTCTTTGAATATGATCTTTTACGGGAACGGTCAATATCCTCTCTCCGGAAAATGGTATTATAGCGAGAACGAGTCAGTGAGAGATAATAACGTGACGATACTTCCCGTTATCCGCGCTACCGAGATGCGTTATATTATGGCTGAATATTATGCCCGGCAAGGAAATTTTGCAGAGGCTAAAAGTATCTTGATGGAGATCAGGAGCCGGAGAGGTTGTTCCGAGGCAATTTCCATATCGAATTGGGCGGAATTCGAGGAGGAACTGATACGTGATGCCCGCCGGGAGTGGATTGCCGAGGGACAGTTGTTTTATTTATATAAACGGTTGAACGCCGCGGTGAATTTTGGTAGAAATGTTATTCGACCGCTAAACAGGTCTGAATATTTGTTACCGATACCAACGAATGAATCATTGTAATAATTTTTCAATTGAGAGATATGAAAAAGTGTATATTATTTATATTACCGGCTTTGCTTTTTGCTTGTACGGAAAAGAAGATTCCGACTTTTAACGACGGGCGAGAAATCTTTTTCGAGAAATTTTATATGGACGAAGTATACCCGGGTACGGCCTCGGCTGATTCCACGGTTATTTCTTATTTCTTTTATCCGGACGGTACGCGGGATATAGAGATTCCTCTGGTCGTGTGTTTATCCGGACGACTTCTGACGTCTGATGTCACTTTCGGGTTGAAAACGGTGGCAGACGGGACGACAGCCGTTGGGGAGGAATACACGCTGGAACCAGTGTACACGTTTAAATCGACCACAGTCGGGGAGGACGCCACGGAAGTGAAAGACACGGTTTTCGTGAAAATACACCGTAGTGCCCGGATGGACGACGCTCCCGTGAGGTTGATCGTGGAATTGGTACCGAATGAGATGATAGGGTTAGGGCAGTATGAACGTTGTCGGGCAAAAATTATTGTATCGACAATAGCGATAAAACCGGATTGGTGGACAACCGAAGTGACAAATAATCTGTTGGGTACTTATTCCGAGAAGAAATACAAGTTGTTCCTGAACGAGATTGACACGAATGCGGAGATGAGTGCCCGTTTGATACAGGAGCGTCCGGATCAGGCGATCAAGCTGGTGATGAAATTCAAGGCTTGGTTGAGTGAGCAAAATCCGCCGGTTACCGAAGAGGACGGAAGTATAATGAAGGTCGCAATTTAATTATCAAAAACGAGAGAGTATGAAGAATCTGATAACAATAGGATGTTTCCTTTTTATCTTCTTCCTGACGGGATGTTTTGAAGACGAGGGAAATTATGATCTGAAAGAGACAAACGAGCCGACATGGTTGTGGAACTACACGCAAAGTCCTTTATACATTACCACGTATGCGGGGGATACGATTAACGTGAATGTGCCGTTCCGTTTTGATAAAGATTCGGCGACGGCATTGGCAAACGCCCGCTACGAGTGGAGGTTTAACGGGACTCTTTTCTCCGAAGACCGGAATCTGAGAATGCCGGCGGATACTATCGTGAAGAAGTTGAATCTGCCTTTTTCCGAAACATCGGGCGGAAGCGGTACTTACGCGATTATAGACAAAACAACCGATATAAAGTATATGGTTCGCACGTGGTTGACTATCCGCCCCATGTATTACAAGGGAGATTGGCTGATTCTTTCGGAAAACGGGGCGGACTCGAAACTTTCTTTTTATAAAATAAAGAGAAGGACTGTCGGGGGAATGTCGACGACGACTTACACGTTGTATGATAACGTTTATGAAGAGTTGAACCCCGGGATGAAATTGCCGGGCACTCCTCGCAGATTGCGTTACCACGTGGCAAAGCATATATCTGCACCCATGGGGGCGACCACGATTGTCACGAGTCAGTCCGGTTACACGTTGAATAATGAGAATTTATTGGCGGTGGGGGACGTGAAAGAGGAATTTGAAGACGGGATTCCGGCGAACTTTAATATTTCCAACGTGTTCCACGGGGGACAGGTGTCATGGATAGCGACGGAGGACGGACGTTTGTTCCGACGGATTATGAGTGATAACTGGTTGGGCGGTAAGTATCTGGCAGACCCGTACGTGGTAGACGAGAAGGGATACAAGGTGACGGATTTCGGTCAGGGAAGAACCCCTTCAAATATTACTTCCCCGTGTTACGACGAGTTGAATAGGAGGGTGTTGATGATTCGGATGAGAGCTCCTTTCAGTATATTACCGGTAACGTATATTGCGGGAACAAATCATCCGCTTCCCGTGTGGGATATGCCCGCTGGAACGGAAGTGTTGCATTTGTACGCCTCTTCTCATAAAAATCTACCATACGGTGATAATCAGATGTATTCTATGATATTTAATGATGCGAATGGCGATACATGGATGGCTGATTTCGTGTTGAATAAGAATAACGGACTTTGCGTGGAGCATGAACACGCCAGTTTGATACGTTTCCCGGGTGGGAATTTGCCTAAGGGAACGAAATTCCTGACGGCAGCTGCCGATTATAAACCTTATTCGAATATTTACACGTTTTATACCAAGGGAAACGAGTTGCGTTACGTGAATCGGGTGAACGACGTGGATTACCCGTTTATGACTTTCGACCACGAGATTACGGTGGTCCGTTATAATGCGTATAATATTAATTATAACAGGTTGGGAATCGGGTTGGAGAACGGAGATTTCTTTTTGGTTGATCTGACGGATATCGCGAATCCCGTGATTATGGAGGAAACAAGGGTAAACGTGGGTGGTAAGGTCGTGGATTTGATGGAGTTTGCCACGGATACGTATGTGGATTTGTATTAGTGTGTTTTATAAGTAATAGATGAACGGAAGGGTGTGTCACGGGACTCCTGTTCTTGATGGATACATCGGCACATCCTTCTTTTTTAGATTGCCTTCGCGTAAGAGTGTAAAGTACGTGTTGGTGTAATATCACGTGTGAAATTTAAATGAAGAAGTTATGAACAAATCAATTCGGATTTCTTTCTTGCTGGTGGCGGCTTTGGCTCTAGGGAGCGGGGATGCCGTGTTTGCGAGGAAAAAGAAAGCGGCTGCTAAAGACAAGGAAACTAAAAAGGAAACTCCTTACGAGAAATTATTTAAGGGAAAAGCCTGTGAAACGGTAAAAGGGTTATTGACAATCCACAAGACGGATAATAAGGTGTATTTCGAGATTCCGTTTAACTTGTTGAACAAGGATATGTTGCTGGGTTCCACGATTTCGGAAACCACGAGTAACTGGTTCGGGAGCGTGGGGGAAAAGCCGACAGACCCGTTGCACGTGGTGTTTACCCGGACGGACTCCATTATCAGTTTACGTCAGGTGAACACGTCTTACGAAACTGACGTGGAAAGTTTGAGGCAGCGTATTGCCGAGAGTACCCGTCCCGCCGTGATGCATAATTTTGGTATTCAGGCTTACAATCCGGACAGTACGGCGGTCGTGGTTGACGTGAGCGAGTTCTTTCTGGCGGATAACGAACAGATGCCCCCGTTTTCGCCCTACGCGCCGATATTGGGGGGCGGGTGTTGGATTGTGAAAGAGTTCAAGAAAGATAAATCCCAGTTGGGCAAGGTAAAGGCTTTTGATGATAACGTGAGTGTACAGTCTTCCCTGAGTTACGAGGTGAACGTGCGGGACGGAAGATATTATTATATATATAAATTACCGTTCACGGCGGTATTGACCCGTAGTTTCGTGCTGTTGCCGGAGGAGCCGATGCGTCCCCGTTTTGCCGACCCGCGGATCGGGATATTTTACAGTAATAAATCCGCTTTCAGTCACGAGAACAAGGGCATAGAGCCAAGGTATTACGCGAATCGCTGGCGGTTGGAACCTGCTGACGAGATTGCTTTCAGGCAGGGGAGATTGGTGGAACCGAAGCAACCGATCGTGTTCTACGTGGATAACGCTTTCCCGGAAAGCTGGAAAAAGTATATCCGTGCCGGGGTGGAGGAATGGCAAAAGGCGTTTGAAGAAATAGGATTCAGAAACGCGATTGTCGCGAAGGAGTTTCCAATGGATGATCCCGCGTTTGATCCCGATAACTTGAAGTATTCCTGTGTACGATATTCCCCGTCGCCGGTGGCGAACGCCATGGGACCCTCGTGGACGGATCCCCGGACGGGCGAGATATTGAATGCCTCGGTGTACTTGTACCACAATCTGGTGAAACTGGTGCAGGACTGGCGTTTCTTGCAGACTTCTCCCGCTGACGCTGACGTGCGCAAGGTGATGTTCGACGAGGAAACCTTGGGGGAATGTATCTGTTATGTGGTGGCGCATGAAGTAGGACACTGTCTGGCGTTGATGCACAATATGTCCGGTTCGGCAGCCATACCGACGGATTCGTTGCGCTCCCCGTCGTTCACGGGTAAATACGGGACGACGTACTCGATCATGGATTACGCCCGTAACAATTACGTGGCGCAACCCGGTGATAAAGAACGGGGGGTGAAATTGACCCCGCCGCGCTTGGGCGTGTATGATTTGTATGCTATCAAATGGTTGTACACCCCGTTATTGGATGCCAAGAGTGCTAAAGAAGAGGTGCCGACGCTGAATCAATGGATTACCGAGAAGTCGGGGGACCCGGTGTATCGTTACGGGAAGCAACAGATTTTTGCCCGTTTTGACCCGAGTTCCGTGGAGGAAGACTTGGGGGATGACGCTATGAAATCGTCTGCTTATGGAGTGAAGAACCTGAAATATGTATTGGATAACATGAGCGATTGGGTGGGGAAAGATGACCCGGACTATACTTTCCGTCAGGGAATGTATAACGAGATCGTTTACCAGTACGTGCGTTACGTGAATCACGTGTTATTGAATATCGGGGGATTATACCTGAACGAGCGTTATGACGGGGACGAGTTGCCGAGTTTCGCGGTCGTGCCGAAAGAGAAACAGCAACGGGCTCTTCGTTTCCTGTTGGAACAGATCGGGAACATGGATTGGTTGAATGCTGCCAAGATGCAGGCGCAATGGCCGTTGATGAGTAATATTTCTTCCGAGTTGGAAGACAAAATATTCGGGGCGGTGATGTCCCGTCTGGCTTCCGTGGCGTTGAGTGCCGTGAAGGACGAGAACCCGGAAACATACACTCCGCGGGAGTTCTTGGCGGACGTGCAGGATTTCGTGTTTGCCCCGACCAAAAAAGGAAAAACACTCACCGTGCCGGAAAAGAATCTGCAAATGAAACTGTTGTCTAACGTGATGCTGTTCTCTGGGGTGGCGAAGAAAGGAATATCCGGCGATCCCCTGTCCGTGGCGTCCGTGAGCCGGATGATTGAGGTCCCGGAGTGCGTGAAGGCTTTAAGCAGAGAGAGATACGGTGTTCTTCCCGCTGAATGGTTAGGTATGTTTACCAATCAGGAAACGGTAGAGGCTTGCGGGGAAGCGGTTCCGGTTCCGGAGAGTTTACCGAAGTATCTCGAGCGGCAGGGTTTCGGTTACTGGGTGAACGTCAATTCCAATATGGTCGTTGAGCCGTTGGATCACCTGTATTTCGATATGTTGAAGAGAATACAAGTTCTGGTAAAAAGTAAGGCGAACACGGGTTCTGAGGATACCCGCCAGCATTACCGGTTACTACTCTACAAGTTGGAACAAGCATTTAAATAACTCATCCTATGAAAAGAATAATATGCATCATATGGGTATCTTTTTTCTTGTTCGGACTTTGTAATGAAGGGATGGCAAGGAAGAAAAAACAAGATGCCAAAAAAGAACAGCGAGAGAAACAATCTCCTTACGACGAGCTCTTCAAGGGAAAGACGATGAAGACCGCCAAGGGGTTGATGACCGTACATAAATGGAAGGATAAAGTATATGTAGAATTTCCCGTCGAGTTGTTGGGAAAGGATATGATGCTTGTTTCTTCTATCGAAGATATCAGCGATAACGGAGAAGGGGTAGTCGGGCAGTTTGCCGGTTATTCTTTGCCGCTTTGTTTTACCCGTTTGGATTCGTTTTTGCATGCTCGAATCTCGTTAATTGACAAACCACTGAACAACAGTAACCAGCGGAATATAGACGAGGCGATAGACCAAGCAAATGCGGGCGGGATTTACGCCATGTTCAAAGTTTTAGCTTTTACACCGGATAGTAGTGCTATCGTGGTAGACATGACCTCTCTATTTATGGAGTATTCCCCGTACACGATTCCCTTTGCTCCGTACGCTGCCAATTCATTTTACGGGTGGATAGCCCGGGAGCATGACTATAAAAAGGAATGCTCTTTCCTGAAAGACGTGAAAGCTTTTGACAATAACATTGCCGTGCAGTGTGAACTCGGGTTCGTGGAGAATCAATATTTGTTCGGGGCTTTCAAGATAGTTCCCGGTGACGTGAAAGTATCGGTAACCGTGAATAAGATTCTGTTGCAGTTGCCCGAGGAACAAATGAAACCCCGTCTGGCAGATCCCCGTCTGGGGGTTGCCTATACACGGGTTTCTCATTTCCCGGACGAGAGGAAACCGCTGGAACAAACGCATTACACGAAGCGTTGGCGTCTGGAGCCGGCGGATGAGGCTGCTTATAACCGGGGAGAATTGGTCGAGCCTGAAAAGCCGATCGTGTTTTATATGGATTCATTGATGCCGCGGACATGGAAAAAGTACGTGAAAGAAGGCGTGGAAGCGTGGAATCGGGCGTTTGAGGCAATCGGGTTTAAAGACGCGGTACGGGTGGTGGATTTCCCGCGGAATGACCCGGAGTTTGACGCTAATAATATAAAATATTCGACGATTCGTTACGCTCCCCTGTGGTTGGATATGCAGAGTTCAATGCATATAGACCCGAGAACGGGCGAGATATTGAATGCTTCCCTGTATTTGTATGACGGCATGGTGTCCGGCTTGCAGGACGAACGGAAATTAACCACGATGGCTGCTGACCCGGGGGTGAGAAAGACTTTCCTGTCGGAAGAAATGGTAGGTGATCTGATTCGCTCAACCGTGACGCGGGAAACGGGAATCAACTTGGGACTCCTTTACAACGCGGGAGCTTCGAGTGTCTACCCGGTTGATTCGTTGCGTTCTCCCGCGTTCACGCGAGAGTACGGGCTAAGTCCATCGATTATGGATGATGTACCCTGTAACTATATTGCCCAGCCGGGAGATTTGGAACGGGGGGTGCGAATGACTCCCAAAGGATTGGGCGAGTATGATTATTATGTCATTCATTGGCTGTACAAACCGATTTCCCCGGCGGCGACACCTTGGGATGAGTTTGCCGTTTTGGACGGGTGGATCAAGGAGGGACGGGGTAACCCGAATCTTCGTTACGGTAAAATGCCTTACTATTATTATGATCCTACCTCTTTCTCCGGGGATTTGGGCGATGACCACCTGAAGGCTTTACGCTACGCGATCAATAACTTGAAACTCTCTTTGCGGCATTTCTACCGGTGGTATGCGGATGAGGATATCGATCAACGGAAACGTGCGGCCATGTATAACGCTTTGGGGTATCAATTGCGCAAGCGGATTAATGACCTTTCCGTGAATTTGGGCGGATTTTACCAGCATGAGGCATTCTCGGATGAAAACACGCCTTCTTATGTCGTGGTGCCCCGGGAAACACAAAGGGCGGCTTTGAAATATATGGTCGAACTGGCGAAAGACCTCTCGTGGCTGGATAACAAAGAGGTGGAGCGTAAACTGGAAATCAGAAATTCGATGGAAGACCAGATTCGCGGTTTCATACTGGGAACATTGACATTCAGGATAAAATACGTGGCTCTCGGTGCGGAGAAAGGCGGGGATTATTCCGTGAAAGAATATGTGAATGATATCTACAATACCGTGTGGGAAGGTACGATCAAGAACCGCCCGTTGAAGAAGTACGAGATGGATTTGCAAAAAGACTTTCTGGGAAGTGTGGTTGCCTCGTCGACTGCGGCCACGACGGCGGGGAATTTTACGCCTCGCAAGGGATTGGTGGAAAGTGAACTCGCGGAGTTACCGGGTATCGATCGGCGGCAGGTGGAAAGCATGATGATGACAGCGAGAGAACGTGGCGGATTCTCGCCGAATATGCGTGTCGTGATGCCGGGTGATTACGTGCCGGTAGACCATTACTTCAATATGTTGTTCCGGATTCAGGATTTGTTGAAAGGGGCAGTGACGAAAAGTACGGGGGATACACGTTTGCATTACGAGTATTTGTTGTACAAGATCAGGAAGATGCTAGATAATAAATAATGTTTGTATAAATAATTAAATCACGTATGGAAGAACCAATTATTAGAGTGGAAAATTTATCCCATCGTTACAGTATTCAATGGGCGATTCGGGATATAAGTTTCGAAATCACCGGAAATGGTATTTACGGGTTGCTGGGATCGAACGGTGCCGGGAAATCAACCACGATGAATATCATTTGCGGGGTGTTGAAACAGACGCAGGGAGATGTCTGGATCAAGGGAATCAATTTGCGGGAAAACCCGGTAGAGGCAAAGAAGCATCTGGGTTTTCTCCCCCAAAAACCACCTTTACATTCGGATCTTACCGTGGAGGAGTACTTGATTCATTGCGCGAATATGCGGTTGATGCCGGGAAAAGAGATTCCCGGGGCGGTGAGGGATGTTATGGTACGTTGCGGCATATCACATTTCGCCAAACGTCTGATTCGTAATTTATCGGGAGGATACCAGCAACGGTTGGGAATAGCGCAGGCTATTATTCATAACCCCGATTTCGTGGTGCTGGATGAACCGACCAACGGGCTCGATCCGAACCAAATCGTGGAAATACGCCACTTGATCAAGGAGATTGCCGAGGAACGGACGATTATTCTGTCGACTCATATCTTGTCTGAAGTGCAGGCTACCTGTGATTATATCCGGATGATCGAGGAAGGGCAGCTCGTGTTCGCCGGGACGGTGGATGATTTCGACAATTATATCGTGCCGGACACGTTGGTCGTTTCTTTGATAAACACGCCGGCAGCGGAAGAGTTGAAAGCCATCGAGGGTGTGCTCGGCGTGGAGGAATTGGGCGGTAAAAATTACCGGGTACGCTTTGACGACGCTACCGGGGTAACGGAACGTATCGTGGAAACCAGCGTGGCGAAGGGATGGAGATTGTCGGGTATTCAGGTGGAAAAAAATTCCATGGATTCCATTTTTGCCGTGTTATCAAAGAAGTAAATCACTCTATAAACTGATAAAAAGATGAAGACAATATATAAAATAGCCCGGACCGAATTGCAAACTTTGTTCTATTCGCCGGTGGCATGGTTGATTCTGGTGATTTTTACTTTTCAAGCGAGCATGGCGTTTACCGATATGCTGGGAGGATACGTCAGAAGCCAGTCGCTGGGCTACCGCCTGTGGAGCGTGACGGAAGGAACTTTTGGTGGGATACGCGGTTTGTTTACTCAAATGCAGCAATACCTGTATCTCTATATCCCCTTGTTGACCATGGGATTGATGAGCCGGGAGTTAAGTTGCGGTTCCATTAAATTACTCTATTCGTCACCCGTGACGAACACGCAGATTATTCTCGGGAAATACCTTTCTATGATGATCTACGGGCTCGTGTTGACGGGAATATTGATGGTGTACATGATCTTTGCCTTGTTCGCCGTGAAGTCTGCCGATTTCCCGGCTATGCTTTCCGGTTTACTGGGGCTTTATTTGCTGCTCTGCGCTTACGCGGCGATAGGTTTGTTCATGTCGAGCGTTACTTCTTACCAAGTCGTTGCGGCTATGGGAACGCTGGCTATACTCGCAGTATTAAATTACGTGAAAGGTATGTGGCAGGATATCGAATTTGTGCGTGATATCACCTATTGGCTGGCGATCGGCGGACGCGCGGACGAATTTATCCGGGGACTGATATGCAGTGAAGATGTTTTATATTTCGTGATTGTTATCGTGCTTTTTCTGATGTTGTCCATTATCCGCTTACAAGGACGGCGTCAGAAAACTTTGTGGATGGTGACGTGGGGAAAATATGCCGGAGTGGTTGTTGTTGCTATGCTTATGGGGTTCCTCACTTCCCGTCCCAAGTTAATGGCTTTCTATGATGCGACACGTACCAAAATGCGCACGTTGACACCTAATAGTCAGGATATCGTGGCAAGAATGGACGGCGGGTTGACAATCACTACTTTCGTGAATATATTGGAAGAGAATTACTGGGCCGGTTTGCCCCGGAGCGTGAACGATGATCTCCGGCGTTTCAGAATGTACACGCGCTTCAAGCCGGAGATTAAAATGAAGTACATTTACTATTATGACAAGGCTGAAAATCCCTCGCTGGATAAGTCTTACCCGAACTTGTCCGATCGGGGACGGATGTTAAAACGTGCCGAGATATGGGATCTGGATTCGAATATGTTTATGCGCCCGGAAGAAGTGAAGAAAATAGTAGACTTGAAACCCGAGGGGAATCGTTTCGTACGTCTGTTGGAAAGGGATAACGGGGAAAAGACTTTCTTGCGGATATTCGACGATCTGCAACGCTTCCCCTTTGAAGCAGAGATTTCTGCATCGTTCAAACGATTGGTCATGGAGCTGCCTTTGGTCGGTTTCGTGAAAGGTCATGGCGAGCGGGATTGTATCCGGGAAGGTGATCGGGATTATAACCGCTTCGCTCAAGATAAGCCTTTCCGTCATTCTTTGATTAACCAAGGATTTGATTTCACGGAAGTAACATTGGATAAACCCATACCGGAAAAGGTGGATATCATCGTGATTGCCGATATGCGTTACGCGATGACGGAGCAGGAGAAAGCGAATCTGGGCGCTTATATTGCCCGCGGCGGTAATCTGGTTGTCGCCGGAGAACCCCGTAGGCAGGAAGTGATGAACCCGATCGTGGAACAATTCGGCGTGAAATTCTTACCGGGACGTCTGGTAAAAGTCAGCGAGAATTTTGATCCTGATTTTATTATCGCTCGTCCGACCAAGGAAGCACAGGATATTGCTTACATTTTTGAGACTCTCTATCGCCGGGAATACGTGGTGACAATGCCGGGTTCTACGGCATTGGAGTATACCGAAGATAAAGGATTCAAAGTAACCCCGCTTTTCGTGAGCGACACGATCGGCAGTTGGAACGAGGTGGAAACAACCGATTTCCTGGATGATACCGTCCGTCTGAATCCTGCCGCGGGTGAAGTGGAGCGCTCGTATCCGACCGTGTTGGCATTATCACGCCAAATGGGTGATAAGGAGCAACGAATCGTTATTCTCGGTGATGCCGATTGCTTGAGCAACGGAGAGATTAGCATATCCCGAAAAGATGTTCCGGCGGCTAACTATTATTTAATCTCCGGTTCTTTCTTCTGGCTCTCCGAAGAGGAGGTGCCGATTGATGTGCGGCGTCCGACACCCCCCGATAATGCGGTGAACTTAGGGATGAACGCCATGTATTACTGGAAAATCGTACTGATGGGGCTTTGGCCTGCCATTCTGGCTTTCTTCGCTATCTTTATCTGGGTACGCCGGAGAGGGAGGTAAAAGAATAATTTCGGTAAGATAGAACTTTGAATTATAGTGCCGAAACGTGTGAGTTTTCTTTCTTTAAAGGGGCATTCCGGTGAGAATCGGGATGCCTCTTCTGTTTTTTTCACGGGATACTCTTGTGGGAAAAGAAAATGAGTTACATAGACAAGAGTCACTTTCTTTTTTATTTTGTGTGGCGTCACCACGTGTTACCACTGGCGTGTATAAGCCTGCATAGTGGTTAGTATTGTAATCGTATGTGAATTTATTTTTCATAGAACTATAAAAAAATATAATCAAGGTTTACTCGTCTGGAATAATATCGCGGGATGATTTAAGGAAACGCTAATAAATGCTATATTTACAACCTAAATTTTGTGTAATGTGTTTTAAATTGTAAATGTGTTTATTATGTTATTGCGCGGATGTTTAATTATTATTTTGCTGGGTGTGCAGTTTGCTTTCGGGCAACAGAAACCCGATCCTGATTGGGTAAATCAGAAGTTTTCAATGTTCATTCACTGGGGTTTGTACTCGGAGTTGGGGGGAGTTTGGAAGGGAGAACCGGTACGGGCGGGATACAGTGAGCAGATTCAGTCGTTTGCACGGATTCCGAAAGCGGAGTACGAGGCGGTGGCGAAACAGTTCGATCCGGAGAAATGGAATGCGGACGAGGTGGCAGCTTTGGCAAAAGCGGCAGGGATGAAGTCGATCGTGTTCACGTCGAAGCATCATGACGGTTTTTGTATGTACCATTCCAAGTACACGAAATACAATATCGTGGATGCTACTCCGTTCAAACGGGACGTGATGAAGGAATTGTCGGATGCCTGTCAGCGGCAGGGAGTGAAGTTCGCGGTGTATTATTCTTTGATAGACTGGAACTTCCCGGGCAACGGGATTACTCCTCATAACGCGGATGCTATTTCCCCGAAACATCACGAGTTTAGTATGAAGCAAGTGGAAGAGATCATGACGAACTATGGTCCGATCTCCGAAATTTGGTTTGACATGGGTTCCTTGACGGCGGAGCAGAGTAAGGAATTGTACGACTTGGTGACCCGCTTGCAACCGCGATGTATGGTGAGCGGACGTTTGGGGAATGACCGGGGTGACTTTGCCGTGATGGCGGACAATAAAATGCCTGACCACAAGATCGGGGTGCCTTGGCAAACCGCGGCTTCATTCTTCCATGAAACGTGGAGTTATCGTTCATGGCAGGAACGGGGTAATTTGGACGCGAAGATCAACGAGAAGATAGGCAGTATGGTCAAAGTGGTAAGCCGGGGAGGGAACTACTTGTTGAATATCGGTCCCCGGGGAGATGGTTCCGTGGTAGAGTTCGAGAAGGATGCTCTTTTGGCGATGGGACAATGGCTGAAAAATTACGGGGAAGCGATTTATAGTACCACCGCGAATCCGTTTGACCATGCCTCGGAATGGGGTGATATCACCCGTAGGGGGAACAACCTCTATTTGTTCGTCGAGAAAATGCCGGACAATCGGGAGATCGAGTTAAAAGGCGTGATAGGCAAGGCAAAGCGTGCGGCGTTGTTACTTGACGGCAAGGCGTTGGACATGAAACAAAACGGGCAAACGGTATCCGTGGCTATCCCGCGAACCGTGAAGCCGGACAGGGGGATGATTGTGGTGAAGTTGGAATTTGAGGATACATTCCGGGCGGTACCCGACCAAGTTTTAAAAACGAAAGTGTTGACAGCGGTTAACGCTATACTCGTGTATGCGCATTCAAGTATGGATTACTATTCCAGTTACCGGAGTACGGTCGGTTTCGCGTGGCATTTCGAGAAGAAGGGGGCAACGGTGACCCCGACGGTCGTTTACACGGCAGGTGATCAGGAGCGGGTGGTACGTCTTACGATAGATGGAGAAGTACAAGATGTTACTTTAACAGGTGGTAAAATTCAAGCGTTGAATGGTAACCCGCGATCTTTGCACTGGGGCAACGTGTACATGTACAATGCCCGGGGCGGAGCCTATACCGGTAATGCCGAGGGATTGAAAAAGAATATCGATATCGTCGGGGATGGTTGGAAACCCCGTCAGGACTTAAAGCCGGGCGAGGAGGTGAAAATTCCGGTAGAAGAAAAGGAATCCGTGGAGATTTTACACGAGTTCACCAGTGACCGGGAACAAGATATTCTGGTGGAGATTGCCGTTGCCGACGGAACCCAAGTTATTTTGAACGGGAAACGGGTATCCTTGCGCTCGTACGTGGGAGGAGTGCCCCGGAATAACACGGTGGTGAAATTGCACGTGCAAAAAGGAAAAAATCAATTGATAGTGCAGCTATATAACCGTTACGGGAAAGAAGTTACCTACTTGATGAACCCGAACGTGAAACAAGAAGAGTATAAACTACGTTTGAATCCTATGAAGCTTTACCCGGGAAATATCCATGACTGCACGTTGAAAGAGGCATCCCCGGTGAACAAGAACAGTGACATGGGATTACGGGATGCACGGGTAGAATTTGAATAATAAATAATAGAGCGTATGAAAAAGAGATTGCGGAAAAAATTGCACAAGGGAGAGTTCAAAGAATTGGGATTCTCGTTTGATGCTAAATTTAAGGCAGATACGGATCTGGGTGTCGTGGAAGCATGGTTGCAGGAATTGGCAATTTTGTTGCACGACCGAGGTCTGGAAATGGGAGGAGGCTGGAATTCTGACGTTTGCGGGGGATTTATCACCCGTGAGCGGGGAAGCGTAACTTCCGAGGAACGGGAAATGATGAAAAAATGGTTTGACGAGCATAATCAAAATATCGACCAAATCAACGTGGGAGAGTTGAAAGATGCTTGGTACGGCTGGTAAAAATAGCCCGATCGGTTTTCGTTTTGTTGCAAAATATTTTACTTTTGTCAGTCACTACCCGGGGACAGGTTCTCCGGGTATGTGCTTGAAAGGAAAAGACGACTAGAAAACTGATAATATGAGAAAAACAATTTATTTACCTTTTATTGCATTGGCATTAATGGCTACAAGTTGCAATACTAAAAAAGCAGCCGCTCCCCAAGGGGGTATTCGGGTGGAGAACCTCGATAAGACGGCGAATCCGCGTGCTGATTTCTATCAATACGCTTGTGGAGGTTGGATGGCAGCGAACCCGTTGACCGACGAGTATTCCCGTTTCGGTTCTTTTGACCAGTTGGCGGAAAACAATCGCACGCAAATCAAAAGTTTGATCGAGGACTTGGCTCACAAACAGTCCGAACAGGGGAGTGTTGCCCGGAAAGTGGGTGATTTGTATAATATCGCCATGGATAGCGCGAAGTTAAACGCCGAGGGGATTGCCCCGATCAAGGCGGAACTGGAAAAGATTGCCGCTATTTCCAACCGGAAAGGGCTTCCCCAATTGATCGCGAATATGCATCGTGACGGTTTCGGACCTTTCTTCGGGTTGTACGTGGGGGCTGACGAAATGAACAGTTCCATGAATATAGCCCAACTTTATCAGGGAGGCTTGAGCTTGGGACAACGTGATTATTACATGGAGAATGACGAGCACACGAAAGAAATTCGCGCGAAATTCGAAGAGCACGTGGCTAAGATGTTCCAGTTAGCGGGATTCACGGCAGGGGAGGCTCAAAAGGCTGCCGCTAACGTGATGAAAGTGGAAACCCGTTTGGCTGAAAGCTCAAAATCGATGGTTGAATTGCGTGATCCGCAGGGAAACTATAATAAAATCACGGTGGCTCAATTGCAGAAAGAAGTTCCGGGGATGGATTGGAATACTTATTTCACCACGATCGGGTTGAAAGACTTGAAAGAGGTAAATGCCGGGCAGATCGCTCAATTGAAGGCGGTTGCCGATTTACTGAACAAGGAAAATCTGGATGTGTTGAAATCATACTTGGAATGGAACGTGATTAATTCCGCTGCCGGTTACTTGAGTGATAACTTGGTTGCCCAGAATTTCGAGTTCTACGGTAAAGTACTGTCCGGGAGAAAAGAGATGCAACCCCGTTGGAAACGTGCTGTGAGCACGGTCAACGGCGTGTTGGGAGAGGCGGTAGGTCAGATGTACACGGAGAAATATTTCCCCGCCGCGGCAAAAGAGCGTATGGTGAAATTGGTTGCCAACTTGCAGAAAGCGTTGGGTGAACGTATTCAAGGTTTGGCATGGATGAGTGACGAAACAAAAGCGAAAGCGCAAGAGAAGCTAGCTGCATTCCACGTGAAGATCGGTTATCCCGACAAATGGAGAGATTATTCCAGCTTGGAAATCAAGAATGATTCTTACTGGAATAACATCGTTCGTTCCAATCATTTCGATTATGACTACATGATCTCTAAAGCCGGCAAACCGGTGGATAAAGACGAGTGGTTGATGACTCCCCAAACCGTGAACGCGTATTACAACCCGACCACGAACGAGATTTGTTTCCCTGCCGGGATTCTTCAATACCCGTTCTTCGACATGAACGCCGATGACGCTTGCAACTACGGGGCTATCGGTGTGGTGATCGGACACGAGATGACTCACGGGTTTGACGATCAAGGTCGCCAGTACGACAAGGACGGTAACCTGAAAGACTGGTGGACGGCTACTGACGCCGAGAATTTTGAAAAACGGGCTCAAGTATTGGTGGATTACTTCAACAATATCAAAGTATTACCCGATTTGAACGCGAACGGAGAATTGACTTTGGGCGAGAATATTGCCGACCACGGGGGATTGCAGGTGGCTTACACGGCATTGCAAAAAGCGATGGCTGAAACCCCGCTCGGTAACGATGCAAACGGCTTTACCCCGGCACAGCGTTTCTTCCTGTCATACGCTAACGTGTGGGCAGGTAATGTTCGTGACGAGCAAATTCGTCTGCAAACGAAATCCGATCCCCACTCTTTGGGACGCTGGCGTGTAAATGGTGCTCTTCCGCATATCGGTGCTTGGTACGAGGCATTCGGGGTGAAAGAGGGCGATCCGTTGTATTTGCCCGTGGAGCAGAGAGCTTCTATCTGGTAATTTGTAAATAGAATTTATTATGAGGGTGTGTTGAAGCACACCCTCTAGTTCACAAAGTCTAAAAATCCATAAGGTCGTAAGGTCAAATGTGTAGGTGATTTGTATATCATTATATTGAATATCATCGTGTTTTTGACTTTGTGGACTTTAAGAGCCGGAGGCTCGACTTTATGAACTTTATAGACTAGAGGTGTGTTCTGACACACCTCCTTTTTATTTTTAGTAGCGATAGCAGCTATTTTCTCGTGTAGCTATTTGGCTCGTGTTTGAGAAAAATTTCTATCGATTTTAGTTCTCCTATTGTTATTAATCATGATTTTATCAAGTAGTTTTCAAGTATTAAATTTTAAATAATTATTATTTAATTTCTATTTTTCAACTATTATAATAGGCTTTGAATAGGAGATGAATGGGAATTGAATAGGAAATGATACTAATTAACTACAAATATGATAAAACAAAAATAATTATTATTTAACTTTAGTTTTACTTTCCCGTTCTATCCTTCCTGTCATTTTTGGCATAGGGCTTGTTTTTAACAAACAAATAATATATATTTGTTTGATACTAAAAATAATGGGTCATGGACATAGTTAAACGAGATCGTTTTACCGCACACTGGAAAAAATATTTCAATGACGCGGAACTTCCTGTCGCCTTTTATTATTCGAAAGAGAATAATAACGCGACTATCGTAAAAAAAGCCGTGGGACATACTTGTATTATAGCTCAACTCGGACGGGTAAGAAAAGGTGAGCCACTTTGTTTCCTGCCGGATTCAGTCGGTTGCGGAGGGGGAAAATATTACTTGGGATTTAGTGACGGGATGCGTGAAGGGTTCGAGTATTTTTTGTCACACGGGGAGAATGAGCCTCATTGTGAACGCTATAAACGTACACCGGAACAAGTGAACGCGTTATTGAAAACTATACCGGTGTTGCCGAGGAAAGGTGACTGTCTGGTATTCAAGCGTTGGGATCATCTGACGGAGCAGGATGAACCGGAAGCGGTATTTTTCTTTGCGACACCTGATGTACTGTCCGGTCTTTTTACTCTTGCCAACTTTGACAGTGTCAAGCAAGAACCGGTGATCTCTCCTTTTGGAGCGGGATGTACCTCTATTATTTATTATCCTTACCGGGAACAACTGGAGGGGACGCAAAGAGCTGTGATCGGGATGTTTGACCCGTCGGCGAGAAAATGCATCACGAATAATTTAATATCGTTTGGCGTGCCTATCACGAAATTCATGGAAATGATCGACCAGATGGAGGAGAGTTTTCTGGTAACCGACACGTGGAAGGTGATACAAAAACGGATTTGATGGGGGCGGGGTGTACTTTGAGGGCGTGTATCTCTTTTTATAGAATGTACATGGCTCCCGCGTTTGCGGTATCTTGCTCTTGCGGGGGAATCATGTACGCGTATAGCATGAAAGCACCTGCCGTCATCGGGGTAATTATAGTCGCCACGTTTTGGTTCAAGGTGGCGACTATGGCGTTTTTCTATTTTACCATGAAACGGAAAGCGAGGAAAATCTTCTATTATTACAAGAACGTGGGGGTGTCTGTCCGGTGGTTGTGGGGAACGACTTTGCCGTTTGACTTCCTGACATACGTGGCGGCTTTGTTTGTCGGTTATTACATAAGGTGATGCATAGACTTGATATAAGTAATCTCCGTTTGGAGTATGGTTTTAAACGTGTACTGTGGGATGTGTTTTTGCGTTGCGAGACGGGAAAAGTACTCGGTCTGTTAGGACGGAACGGTTGCGGTAAGACCTGTTTGATGAAAGCCGTGTACGGAGAATTGAAATTGCGGGATCAATACGTGGGGATTGACGGAAAGGTTTTGTTGACAAGCGAGAGGCGACCGGAAGATATGCGTTATTTACCCCAGCACGATTTTATTCCTTCCGGTTTGTCCGTGAAGCGGGTGTTTGGTGATTTTGGCGTGGATTTTGAACGGTTTGTAACGGACTTCCCGGAGTTTGAGCAAGTTTACCGGAAACGGATAAAGGTGTTTTCCTCGGGAGAACGGAGAATAATCGAGGCGTATTTGATATTGACTTCCGAAACGAAGTTTTGTTTGTTGGATGAGCCTTTTTCTTTTTTGATGCCGTTGCACGTGCAGAAAATGAAAGAAATTATTCACCGGGAAAAAGCGACGAAAGGTATACTGATTACCGATCATTATTTCGAGGACGTGATGGAGGTTAGCGACGAGTTGTTCGTCTTACGGGGTGGAAAGACTTGGAAAGTAAACGAGCGTAAGGATTTGGAATTACTGCAATATATAAAAGAGTCAGATGGAATTCAAGACAGATGAACAGACATTGAATGACCTTGAGTTATTCGCCGCGAGAGAGGGAAAAAGTGTCTTTTCCTATTTCGATTATGCCCGCTCGGATGGGGGGCGGGCGTACATGAAAAAGTTATTCGAGAATCCGTTGGCTGACGCGGAGCGTATTCGGGAACGGGTGGAGGCTATCGTTTATTTGCAGCGGTTGCCTTTCTTCTTGGAAATACGGCGGGATGAATTGAGTTTTATCGAGATATATTTGCAGCAGAAGGAGGTGCCTAAACGGGACGTGATTCATTTGACGAAACGTGCCGTGGCGGGATGGGTGAAGCCGGATAACGATCACTACGTGCGTCAGCGTGCCGTGTCCTATCTGGGGCGGTTGATTCACGAGTTGGCTGTTTTTATGGATGATGTACCCGCGGTTCGGGTGCCGAAGATCATGCGAGAATTGAAAGAGCAAGTGGCTAAGGTGCTCTCTCGTCCCGGTATGCGCTATCTGGTAAACCGGAAAAAGGACACTTTCTGGTCGAGAGAGAAGTTAGACTTTTATTTCCGGGGAGAAGAAGCGGATGCCGTACGGACTGTGTTGGATACGCTTTATATGCTGGAAGCTTTACGGACAATAGGACACGTTGCGCTGGAGCATGGTTTTGCTTTCCCGGTTTTTGTCGAGGAGAGAAGAAAGATAGAAATAGAGGGTTTGTTTCATCTTTTTTTGCCTGATCCGGTGAGGAATGACGTGCGGATAGATGATAAACGTCACTTGTGTTTCTTGACAGGACCGAATATGGCAGGGAAATCAACTTACATGAAGGCTTTCGGGGTGGCGGTGTATTTGGCACATTGCGGTTTTCCGGTTCCCGCGTGCAGAATGGAACTTTCCGTGTTCCGTGGATTGTTCACGACGATTAATTTGTCTGATAATTTGTCATTGGGGTATAGCCATTATTATAATGAGGTGGCGCGGGTGAAGTACGTGGTGGAACGAGTGCGTGAAGCGGGGGACGTGGTGGTTGTGTTTGATGAATTATTCCGGGGCACTAACGTGAAGGATGCTTACGATGCTTCGTTCGCGGTGGTGGACGGACTGGCACGGTTGAAACAGGGAGTATTTGTTATTTCATCGCATATTGTGGAGGTGGCGGAGGCGTTAAAACGAGAGTCTTCGGTGGACTTCCGGTTTTTCGAGATCAATATGGAAACCGGAGAACCTCGCTACACGTATCGTTTGCGGGAAGGTGTTTCTGACGAACGTATCGGGATGTATATTTTGAGAAAGGAGAGGGTGGTAGCTTTAATAGAGGAGTTGACGAGGAATCCGTCGTGAGAGAAAAGCAATTTATATTTGATACCCGCTTTGTCGAAAAAAGTCGTAACTTTGTAGAAGTATACTAAACATCCTATTGTATGGACGATAGAAATAAATATATTCGTTTCGATTGGGCAGCCAAACGGCTATTGAGGAACAAGGCGAATTTCGGGGTATTGGAAGGCTTTCTCACCGTGTTGTTGGGGAAAGAAATCCATATTATAGATATTCTCGAGAGCGAGAGTAACCAGCAAAACGAGGAAGATAAGTTTAACCGCGTGGACATTAAAGCTAAGGATAGCGAGGATGAGATTATCATTGTAGAGATTCAAATTACCCGCGAATTATATTATCTTGAGCGGATACTTTATGGGGTTGCAAAAGCGATTACCGAGCATATCGAGTTGGGACATCTTTACTCGGAGGTGAAAAAAGTGTATTCTATCAGTATACTTTATTTTGATATTGGTAAGGGGGATGATTATTTGTATCACGGTCAGAATACTTTCACGGGGGTTCACACGGGGGATTTGTTGCAGGTAACGATGAAAGAAAAGGGCGCTATCGTACGTAGGCTCCCCTCCGAGATATTTCCGGAGTATTTCTTGATTCGCGTAAATGAGTTTAATAAGGTTGCGGTAACTCCGCTTGAGGAGTGGGTGGAATATCTCAAGAGCGGTCATATTAATCCGGATACGCAAGCTCCTGGATTGAGAGAAGCTCGTCAGAAGTTGGTGTATTATAATATGGATGTGGCAGAGCGTGAAGCTTATGATCGCCATATCGATGCCATAATGATCCAGAATGATGTTCTGGGTACTGCTAAGTTGGAAGGGTTGGTAGAAGGGAAAGCGGAAGGGAAAGCAGAGGGGTTAGCAGAAGGAAGGGCGGAAGGGTTAGTAGAAGGAAAAATAGAGGTCGCCAGAAGCTTGAAGCAGATGAGCTTGCCGGTTGAAACAATAATGAAAAGTACAGGTTTGTCTATTGAAGAAATAGATAAGTTATAAATCTATTTCTTGTTTGTTTGTATTCGTGAAAATATTTACTATTTTTGCGTTCGTGAAATGTTTCTTCGGGGCAGGGTGCAACTCCCTACCGGCGGTTATAGTCCGCGACTCCCTTTCGAGGGACTGATTCAGTGAAACTCTGGAACCGACGGTTAAAGTCCGGATGATAGAAGAGATGTTAATTGTAATTGATATTATATTAGTACAATATAAATCTATGCCCCGAATGTATTACATTCGGGGCATTTTGTTTTTGGAAAGGAGTAACACGTATGGTAAAACAGAAAGATATCGAGTACATGAGGCGGGCGATAGAACTTGCAGAACGGGGAGCGGGATTCGTGAATCCCAACCCGATGGTGGGAGCCGTGATCGTGAAGGGAGGACGAGTGATAGGTGAAGGTTGGCACGAGCGTTACGGGGAGTGGCATGCGGAACGGAATGCGTTGAAAAATTGTACGGAAGATGCCCGGGGTGCGACGATGTACGTGACCTTGGAGCCGTGTTGCCATTACGGGAAAACTCCGCCTTGCACGGAGGCGATTATCGAACACGGAATTGAACGGGTATTTGTCGGGATGCCTGACCCGAACCTGTTGGTGGCGGGAAAAGGATTGTCTTTATTGAGAGAAGCGGGGATAGAAGTGGTTTGTGGGGTTGAAGAAGAAACGATACGGGAGCAAAACAAGATATTTTTGAAGTATATAGCGACACGGCGTCCGTGGGTAATATTGAAGACGGCGATGACGTTGGACGGAAAGATAGCCACGTGGTCGGGCGATTCGAGATGGATCACCGGTACGGAAGCACGGGCTTACGTGCACGAGTTGCGTCATCGTCTGATGGCGGTAATGATTGGTATCGGTACTGCCGTGGCGGATGATCCGTTATTAAATTGCCGGATAGAAGGACGGGGAGTGCGTCAGCCGATACGGGTTATCGTGGATAGCAATGCCCGTTTGGGATTGGATAGCCAAATTGTGAAGACCGCGGGTAAATATCATACGATTGTGGCTCATACCCGCTTTGCCGCGGAGGAACGTTTGGAAGCGTTGAAGCAAGCGGGTGTTGAAACTTTGCTTTGCGAGGAGAAAGAAGGATTGGTAGACGTGGATAACTTGCTTTTCTTACTAGGACAAATGGGGGTGGATTCCATTTTGTTGGAAGGCGGTGGAGGTTTGAACTACAGCTTTCTTGCCGGTGGTTTCACGGATGAAGTCTACTCTTTTATCGCCCCGAAGATAGTGGGAGGCGAAAAAGCCAAAACCCCGGTGGAAGGTGTCGGTATTGAAAAAATGGCAGATGCCGTCACTTTAGAAAGAACAGACGTGTTGTGTTTGGGACAGGACATACTCGTGAAGCTAAAAGTTAAAAATTAAAAGATAATAGATTTGGTGATTTAAAAGCGGGGGATTTGAGCGGGGAAATCTAAAATCTAAAATCATAAATCTAAAATTAGTATGTTTACAGGAATAATAGAAGAAATAGGAACAATAAAAGGTATCAAGCGGGGAAACCGGAGTGTGGTGCTGGAGGTGAAGGCGAAAAAGGTGTTGGAGGATTTGAAAGTGGGTGATAGCATTGCCACGAACGGGGTTTGCCTGACGGTGATTTCTTTTGATAGCGGAAGTTTTTGCGCGGATGTGATGCCGGAAACGATGCAGCGCAGTAATCTCGGAGAGTTACGCGCGGGTAGTCCCGTGAATCTGGAAAGAGCGTTGAGTTTGAACGGTCGATTGGGGGGACATATTGTTTCGGGACACGTGGACGGGATGGGAAAGATCGTGGGGCGAGAGAAGGATGAAAATGCGATACGGGTGACGATTGCGACCTCTGGCGAATTGTTGCGGTATATCGTGGAGAAGGGGTCTATCACGATTGACGGGATTAGTCTGACCGTGGTGTCGGTATCGGATAGCGTATTTACCGTTTCTGTTATTCCTCACACGCGGGATGAAACGACCTTGGTAAAGAAACAGGTCGGGGATAACGTGAACTTGGAGAATGACGTGATTGCCAAATACGTGGAGAAGTTAATGCGTCCGGCATCTCCCGCGGAGCCTAAGGGTGGATTGACGTTGGATTTTTTGTTGGCGAACGGGTTTTGAGAATTTAAAATATAGAATTTAAAACAAAGATATGGAAGATTTCAAGTTTAGTACGATTGAAGAGGCGATAGCCGATTTGAGAGCTGGGAAAATGATTATCGCGGTGGATGATCCGGATCGTGAGAACGAGGGGGATTTGATTTGTGCCGCGGAGTTTGCCACGTTGGAGAACGTGAATTTTATGGCATCATACGCTAAAGGTTTAATTTGTATGCCGATGAGCAAGGCTTTGACGACAAAGTTAGGCTTGGAACAAATGGTGACCACGAATACGGATAATCATTGTACGGCTTTCACCGTGTCAATCGACCACGTGGATACAACCACGGGTATTTCTGCGTTGGAGCGTTCGGTTACGGCAATGAAGGCGGTAGAGGATGATGCCAAGCCGGCGGATTTTCGTCGTCCGGGACATATGTTCCCGTTGGAGGCGAAGAAAGGCGGTGTGTTGGAGCGTATGGGACACACGGAGGCCACGGTGGATTTGATGCGGATTGCCGGGTTGAAAGAGTGTGGGTTGTGCTGCGAGATCATGCGGGAGGATGGGACGATGATGCGTACTCCGGAATTGATGGAATTCGCTAAAGCACACGGGATGAAGATGATTACCGTGTCGGATTTGATTACTTATCGTCGGCAGACGGAGATGCTCGTGGAACGGGTGACAGAAGCGGATATGCCCACGAAGTACGGTTTCTTCAAAGCGTACGGGTACGTGAATAAGATTAACGGGGAGCATCACGTGGCGTTGGTGAAAGGTGACGTGACGGATGGCGAACCTGTTTTGTGTCGGGTGCATTCGGAATGTCTAACGGGCGATGTGTTCGGTTCCTTGCGTTGTGATTGTGGCGACCAGCTTGCCGAGGCGATGCGCCGGATAGGCGAGAGAGGTCGTGGCGTGTTATTGTATATGCGTCAGGAAGGTCGCGGTATCGGGTTGATTAATAAGCTGAAGGCTTACCACTTGCAGGACGAGGGAATGGATACGGTGGACGCGAATCTGGCACTCGGTTTTAAAGCCGATTTACGGGAATACGGCACCGGGGCAGAGATTCTCGCTGATCTTGGCGTGAAGAAAATGGTATTAATGACCAATAACCCGTTGAAAATTAACGGGCTGACAGGGTACGGGATCGAGATCGTGGGACGTGAACCGATAGAGATGACGTGTAACGAGAAAAACGAGTTCTACATGTACACGAAGTACAAGAAAATGGGACACATGCTTCATGTGCGTGAACGCGAAGAGGTAGAGAGATTGAAAGAAGAATTGAAAAACAAATAAATATAGAAAACGATGAATTTACTCGAAGGAAAATTATTAGCAGAAGGACAGCGCATCGGTATCGTTGCGGGACGTTTTAATGAATTTATCACCAGCAAATTGTTGGGTGGGGCAGTAGATGCTTTCAAGCGTCATGGCGGTGACGAGTCGAATATTGATTTGGCTTGGGTTCCCGGTGCATTCGAGATTCCGTTGGTTGCCAAGAAAATGGCAGAAACAAAGAAGTACGATGCCGTGATTTGTTTGGGTGCCGTGATTCGCGGTGCAACTCCTCACTTCGACATGGTTGCTAACGAGGCTACCAAAGGTATTGCTAACGTGGGTTTACAAACCGGGGTACCGATTGTTTTCGGTGTTTTGACTACCGACACGATTGAACAAGCCGTTGAGAGAGCCGGAACGAAAGCCGGAAACAAAGGTTTCGAGGCTGTAACCACGGCAATCGAGATGATTGATTTGTTGAAGCAGATTTAAGACAATAAATGATAAGTGAAGAAAAACGTCGCTCTCACGAGTGGCGTTTTTTTTTAAAGGTATATTTCCTATATCTACTGAAGACCTATCGTAATCCTACTGAGGAACTAGGGTAATCAGTACGTGGTGCTGTGTTTGCTGCGGCGAATACCCGGGGTTTCTATATGGGAGATAATAGGATGTCCGGAGAATAAACGGAGGACAACCGGAGACAGGGTATGATTACGGTATTATTTGGGTAGGATTACAATGGATTCTCGGTAGGAATTGGTACAATAAAACAAAGGGGCTGCATCAGAATCTTTGATACAGCCCCTAATCGAGTTCTTTTGAACGTTATTTCTTTTTCGGCATTTGTTTCATGCGTTGTTCTTGCATACGTTGCATATCTTCCAGTCTTTGTTGGAACTTGGATTTCTTCACGGGTTTCGTTTTGGCGAGTTCTATTTGTTTCAATAGTTTCTCGTCGTTGACGAATTTACGGATAGCCCAAGTTTGCACGATGGTGATCAACGTGGCGATGAAGTAGTAATAACTCAAACCGGACGAGTAGCTGTTGAAGATGAACAGGAACATGATAGGCATGATATACATCATGGTCTGCATACCTTTCATTTGGTCGTTTTGCGGTTGGTTCTTACTGTTATACCACATGTACAAGATGTTCGTGATTGTCATTAACAAACAGAATAAGCTGACATGGTTGCCGTAGAACGGGATGTTGAACGGCAGCGTGGCGATAGAGTCGTATGACGCGAGGTCGGTAGCCCACAAGAAACTCTTCTGGCGCAATTCGATGGCACCGGGGAAGAAGTAGAAGAGGGCGATCAAGATCGGCATTTGTAATAGCATCGGCAAACAACCGCCCATGGGGTTGACTCCCGCCTTTTTATACAGTTTCATGACTGCCTGCTGGCGTTCCATGGCTTTGTCGGCAGGGATTTTCTTGTTGATTTCGTCAATCTGCGGTTTGAGTACCCGCATTTTCGCCTGTGACATATAGGATTTATAGGTCAAGGGGAAGAGTACCAATTTAATGATCAACGTCAACAGGAAGATGATTAAACCGTAGTTCAGTGTCACGTTTGATTCCAAGAAGTTGAAAATCGGAATGACCACGTAACGGTTAAACCAAGCAATCCATTTCCACCCGAGGTTGATTAGTTGGGGAAGTTCTATGTCTTTTCCGTATTCTCTCAGTATCGGGTAGGAGTTCGGTCCGAAGAAGAATTGCATATCGTATTTCTCGATAGCTTTTCCCGTGTAAGGGAGAGATATTTCTGCCTCGGCGTTCTTCAAGTAGCCCGGGGTATTGTTTGTCGTGTTGGAAACATCGGCGTTTGGAAACGACTCTTTGGCGATAAGTACCGAGGAGAAGAATTGTTGTTTGAATGCAATCCATTTCACGCTCGTTGCCAGATCGGTCTTCTCGTCGCCGGTAAGTGACAAGTGTTCCACGTCGTTGTTCGAGAAGTTATAGTAGACTCCCGTGTAGCGACTTTCGAAATCACGGCTCTTTTCCAATTGCGGCATATCCACTTTCCAGTAAAGGGTCAGGAAATTCGTGTTGGCGGCAATGACGTCGTTAAGGTTATAGGTGTTGATATTGAAATCGACCATATAGGAGTCGGGTGCCAGCCTGTACTCAAATTCGAGGTATTTGTTTTCTTCCACGTATGCACGCATGGTGAGCACTTGCTCGGAATTTGCGGCGATTAGGTTTTTCTGGTTCGTGCTGGGAACAAAGATCAAGTCTTCGGTATTGATCTGTTTATTTCTGGCATAGAAATTCATTCCCAAGGCACTCTTGTTTTCTTTCCACAATACAAGCGGGAGTGAGTCGTGGGTACGGTAGTCTTTCAAGTCCACGTAGTCAATCCGTCCGCCTTTGGTGTTGATATGCAATTTGATTTTGTCATTTTCCAGCGTGTATTGTTCCTCGACAGCCGAAGAGTCTTGCGTGAAGACACTTGTAGCGGTTTGAGCCGTTGCCTCCTGTTGTGAAGCGAAATCAGCTTCTCTCTGTTTCTCCAGCGCGGCGGCTCTTTGAGCCTCCACTCTCGCTATGGAGTCACGGCGGTGTATTTGCCGTAATTCCTCTTTCGATGGGCTCATGAAATAAGAGTAGCCGATTAGCATTAACGCGATAACGACTAAACCGGTTATTGTATTTCTATCCATATACTGATTTTAAATTTTATGATTTATTGATTCTGTGATTTATTGATTGCCGATTCTGTGATTCTTGTAATCTGGGAATCATTGAATCGGCAATCACGGAATATCATGATAAACACGCTTTTACAAATGCCACGAACAAGGGATGCGGGTTGGTTACCGTACTCTTGTATTCCGGGTGGAATTGAGTTCCCACGAACCATTTGTGCGTGGGGATTTCCACGATTTCGGTCAACCCTGTTTCCGGGTTTACCCCTGTCGTGATCATTCCGGCTGCTTCGAATTGGTCGGTGTATTCTCCATTAAATTCGTAGCGGTGGCGATGTCTTTCTTCAATCTCTTTCGAGCCGTATGCTTCCATGGCCTTGGAACCTTCTTTTAACACGCACTTGTAGGCTCCCAGACGCATGGTACCTCCCTTGTCGGTTACTTCTTTTTGCGATTCCATGAGGTCTATCACGGGATATTTGGTTTTTGGTGCCATTTCTGTAGAATCGGCTCCTTCAAGATGCATCACGTTGCGAGCGTATTCGATAACAGCCATTTGCATTCCAAGGCAGATACCGAGGAACGGGATGTTATTGGTACGGGCGTATTCGATAGCCAGCAGTTTGCCTTCTATACCGCGTTGCCCGAAACCGGGAGCAACCAAAATGCCGTCAACGTCCTTGAAGAGTTCGCAGATATTGTCTACATGGATATCATGGGCACTGTGCACCCATTTGATATTCACTTTGCAGTCGTTGGCTGCACCGGCATGGATGAATGATTCCACGATAGATTTGTACGCGTCGTGTAATTCCACGTACTTACCCACGAGGGCAATGTTTATTTTGCGATTGTAGTTTTTGAATTTGTACAGGAAACGCTCCCATGATTCCAAATCCGGCTCGTGTTTTAAAGGTAATCCCAGTTGGGATAGTACTATCTCGTCGAGTTTCTCTTCCCGCATTTTGATGGGCACCTTGTAAATGGTGTCGACGTCGATGGATTGAATGACAGCTTTCGGGTCTACATTACAGAATAAGGCTACTTTTCTCCGGATGTCGGAACCCAGTTCATGTTCCGTGCGCAACACGATGATATCCGGTTGTACCCCGTTTTCCAAAAGGGCTTTCACGGAATGTTGCGTGGGTTTGGTTTTCAATTCTCCCGACGCGGTGAGATAAGGAACCAAGGTCAAATGGATGAACACGGATTTCTCCCCGAGCTCCCAGCGTAACTGGCGAACGGCTTCGATGAACGGCAGCGATTCGATGTCGCCCACGGTTCCCCCGATCTCGGTGATAACGAAATCGTAGTCACCTTGGTTGCCGAGAAGTTTTATATTTCGTTTGATCTCATCCGTGATATGCGGAATGATTTGTACGGTTTTTCCCAGATAATCTCCGCGGCGTTCTTTGGTAATCACGTTCTGGTATATGCGTCCGGTCGTGATATTGTTGGCCTGTGAAGTGGGGATGTTCGTGAACCTTTCGTAATGTCCCAAATCCAAATCGGTTTCCGCACCGTCATTGGTCACGTAACATTCTCCGTGTTCATAGGGATTCAAGGTTCCGGGATCTACATTAATATACGGGTCCAGTTTTTGGTTCGCGACTTTATAACCTCTTGACTGGAGGAGTTTGGCTAGCGAGGAAGCAATGATTCCTTTCCCCAAAGATGAGGCAACTCCACCCGTAACGAATACATATTTTGTTGACACGATATAAATATTTTATAATTGTTTCTATATTCTACATCCAACGACTTGAAAATACTTGAACTGTTTGTTATTCTGCTGAATAACAAGCAAAATGATCAAGTATGTCGAAACTTAACGACAAAAGTAAGAAAAAATATGATACAAACATAAAAAGAGGGGCAACTGTGTGCCCCTCTTTTTTATCTTTCTTAGATCATGCCGTCGATAAGTTTTAGCTTTTCTTGCATCAGACTTAGTTTGTGGCGGGCGTTTTCGATCTTGGCAGTAAATTCCCGGATTAAACCTTCCGATTTGTTGGACTTGGAGAAGAACCCGATATTGTTCTCCCAAGCGTGCAGGTCTGTTTCCAGTTGCTTGATCTTGTTTACCAGTTTTTCCCTTTCTTGGATGATCTTGCTTACCTTGTCGTCGCTGTTGTCGAACGTGTTGATCTTGGATTTGAAGCGTTCTATGTTTTTATCGAATTCGTCAATGTCAAGTAGATCAAAATGCGCGTTGATCAGTTTGCGGAATTCTGTTTGAACTGCGTCCTTCTCTTTGATAGGTACGAATCCGATTTCAGCCCAACGGGTTTGGAATGCTTTCAAAGTTTCGATATCTTCATCCGTGTTGCCTGTCAGTTGGAAGTTGCGCACCTCTTCAATCAAGGCTTTCTTGAGTTCCAGATTCTTCACTTGATCGGCATTCAAGTTTTTTGCCAGTTCGGATTTTCTGTCAAAGAAATAGTCACAAGCGGAACGGAAGCGGTTCCATATTTTATTGGAAACCTTTTTTGGCACGGGTCCGATTGTCTTCCATTCCCGTTGATATTCAATAATCTTGGATGTGGTTGCTCGCCAATCTGTACTTTCTTTTATAGCCTCAACTTTTTCACAAAGAGCTATTTTCTTTGTCAGATTCTGGCTTTGCATATTTTGAATTTCTTGGAAGTATTGGCGTTTCTTGTTAAAGAATGCGTCGCACGCTGCCCGGTATCGCTTGTAAAGGCGATTACGTTCTTTGATAGGAATGGTGCCCGCGTGTTTCCATTCTTCTTGAAGGGCGAGTACTCCGTCTGCTGCCGTGTTCCAATCCGAGATCTTTTCGATGTTCAAGGCGGCGTATTCTTCGAGCTTCCGGCAAATCTCTTCTTTTAATTTTAAATTGTTTTCTTGTTCTTCCCGGAGGGTATCGAAGAATTTATGATACGCGTCATTGATCTTGTCGGTCACGTCTTTGAATCGATTCCACGCCTCTTCTTGATGTTCTTTGGCAACCGGGCCAATCTCTTTCCATTGTGCATGGAGCGATTGCAATTGGCGGAAGGCGTTGCCGACATTGTTATCTTCGAGTAAGGCGGTAGCCTGTTCGATCAATGTATTTTTGGCGTCGAGGTTTTTCTTCAGATCCAAATCACGCAATTCTTTATTGATCTTGACGTAGTTGAAGAAGTTCTCCACGTGGTGGTGGTATGTTTCCAGCAGGTTGTTTGCTTGTGCTTGCGGAACCATACCGGTATTACGCCACCTGTCTTGCAGGTTTTTGAAATCCTGATAAGTTTTATTCAACGATTCCTCGTGTTGGATCAAATCTTTGAGCTCCTCTATGATCTGGAGTTTGTCTTTTAAGTTTTGTTCTTTTTCCTCTTCCAGTTTTTTATAAAATTCCGTTTTCTTTTCGCGGTAGGTTCTGTACACGCTATAAAAACGCTCCTTGGAATTGTCTTGATAATCGAATGTTTCCGCCGGACTTCCGTCTTTCGTGTACTCGGCGAGAGCTTTGTCGTATTCTTTCTGGTATTGTGCTTCGAAAACTTGCGGCAGGCTGTCCAGTACCTTCAAGCGTTGCACGGGAAAGTCGTCGATCAGAGCTTTCATGTGAGAGATGATCTCATCCGTGTTAAAACTGGAGAAATCCCATACCGGAACTTCTTTTTCGGGGGTTTTCTCGATAGGTGTAGGTTGACCCTGAACTGAAACTTCGTTTTGTGTTTCGTCATTTAAAGTGTCCGAAGAAAGCTGCTCGTTATTTTGCAACTCCTCGGCTTGTTGTAAGTTTTCTTGCTCCATAGCTATTCCTGTTTTTACGCATTCAACTGACGAAAATAATGATTTATTCTGACACTGCCAATTTATATTAACTAAAAAAACGGAGAAGACTTCTTTTTGGAATTCTATCGTAAACATGTATCTTTGACATTTATTATTAGCGATTATGTTTTCATATATATTATATGGTCTTGTTTGGTTGATCAGCTTTTTGCCGTTTCGGGTGCTGTATATTATCGCGGACATAAATTATGTCCTGCTATATTACGTGTCCCGTTACCGCCGGGAAGTGGTGCGTACGAACCTCTGTAACTCTTTTCCGGAAAAGAGTTTGAAGGAGATTGTGGCAATAGAGAGGAAGTATTATAAGCATATGGCTGATCTGTCGGTCGAACTGTATAAATTGTGGCATATGTCCGAGGCTGCGATACGGAAACGTTGTGTTTTTCGAAACACGGAGTTGCCGCAGAAATATTTTGACGAAGGAAGGAGCGTGATCGGCGTGCTGGGGCATTACGGCAATTGGGAATGGATGTCTTCGTACAGTCTTTGGGAGAACGATGCCGACTTTTTGGCTTTATATAAGCCTATCCGGAGTAAGGTGACCGACCGGATGATGAAAGCGATTCGCTCGAAGTTTGGTGCCGTGTTGGTTGCCAAGGATGATACCTTGCGGGTGATTGCCCGTTATCGTTCGGAAAAAAAGTTGTTTTTAGCCGGATTTATCGGGGATCAGACACCCAATGTTCACAATCTTAATTTCTGGACTCGCTTTTTGAATCAAGATACTCCTGTTTTACTGGGGACGGAACGAATCGCGAGAAAGTACAATTTTCCTGTTGTTTCCGTGCGTATGCGTAAAGTAAAGCGTGGTTATTACGAGGTGGAGTTTATTGATGTTTGTGCTAATCCTGCCGGGTTGGAACCGGGGGTATTGACCGAGATGCATACCCGGTTACTGGAGTCATTTATCCGCGAGGAGCCGCAGTATTGGCTGTGGTCGCACAAGCGATGGAAACATAAGAAAGTTTAAGACTCGAGAATAGAGAGTGCGGGGGAAAATTAGAAATCTAAAATCTAAAATCTAAAATCTAAAATGTATAAGCGTGTTGCTGTCATTATATTGAATTGGAACGGGGAGAAGTTGTTGAGGGAATTCCTGCCTTCGGTGATTCGGAATACCAATCCGGAATTGGGAAGGGTGATCGTGGTAGACAATCATTCTTCTGACGATTCGTGGGGGTGTTTGGAACGGGAGTTCGCGAGTGTGGAACGGGTGTTGTTTGAAGATAATTTTGGTTTCGCGGGAGGGTATAACCGGGCGTTGGAGATGATCGAGGCAGAGTACGCGGTGTTGTTGAATAGTGACGTGGAGGTTGCACCGGGATGGCTGGAACCGTTGGTTGATGCTTTGGAGCGTGATCCGCGGGTTGTTGCCGTGCAACCCAAAATATTGGCTTACCGGGAGAAAGATAAATTCGAGTATGCCGGGGCGAGTGGCGGTTTTATCGACTATCTCGGCTTTCCCTTTTGCCGCGGCCGCGTGATGGATTGCACGGAGGTCGATACCGGACAGTATGATGATGAGCGGGAAGTGTTTTGGGCAACCGGGGCGGCGTTGTGTATCCGGCGGGAGCGATATCTGGAGGCTGGCGGGTTGGACGAGGCTTTCTTTGCCCACATGGAGGAAATCGATCTTTGTTGGCGATTGAAGAATAGCGGGTATGTATTAAAGGTAGTACCTTCTTCCGTGGTGTATCATTTGGGTGGAGGCTCCTTGCCCATGAATCATCCCCGGAAGTTGTTTTTGAATTATCGCAATAATCTGTTGATGTTGCACAAGAACCTCGGGGGGGCTTCCCGGCAGAAAGTGTTTTTCGTGCGTTTGCTGTTGGATTGTATGGCAGGGGCTCTTTTTCTGATGAAAGGAGAGTTTGCCAACACTCGTTCGATCATACAAGCGTACAAGGCATTCCGGAAGTTGAGGAAAAGATACCCGATCCCGGCAGGCATGAAGCCGTTTGCCGAAATGTATCCCCGTAGTATTGTTCTGGATTATTTCTTGCGCGGGAAAAAGAAATTCTCGGATTTGAAATTTTAGAGGTGTGGGAATAAACCTTTGACATAAAACCTTGTCTTAGTGTAGAAGGCTTTTAAAACTTAGGAGTTAGAATGAAGGAAATGAGCGATGAAGATATAGTAAAGCTTTTTCACTCGGGTAACGGTGAGGATAAAGCATTCCGCGCGCTGGTGGCTAAATACGGCGAGCGGCTCTATTGGCATATCCGGAAGATCGTTATCGACCATGATGATAGCGATGATGTATTGCAAAATACATTTATCAAGATATGGAGAGGTCTGAAGGAGTTTCGCTACGAAGCGAAATTGTTCACGTGGATGTACCGCGTGGCAACGAACGAAGCGATTAACTTCTTGAACGAGAAGCGTCGGAAGACTTACGGGAATTCGCAGGAGATTACGCCCATGCTGGAGAATCAGTTGGAGAGTGATACCTTTTTCTGCGGGGACTCTATTCAGCGCGAGTTGCAAAAAGCCGTGCTGAAGTTACCGGAGCGCCAACGGTTGGTTTTCAACATGAAGTATTTTGATGATATGAAATACGAGGATATCGCGGAAGTATTGAATGTGGCGGTAGGGACTCTCAAGGCGACGTATCATAATGCGGTGAAGAAGATCGAGGAGTGCTTGAAGATTTCGGATACTTTGCCCACGTTTGATTAATAATGAATGTAAAGGGATGATTATGGATAATTTAGACGAGAAATACAGATCAAAGAACCCGTTCTCCGTACCTGACGGTTACTTCGACTCCTTGGAGGAGCGAGTGATGGAACGGGTGAAGGAAAACGGGAAACCCAAACGCGCGGGGGCTTTGCAGATGTTGAAGCCTTATTTGGGATTGGCGGGATTATTCGTGTTCGCGATGCTTTTCGTGCAATTTTTATTGCCTCGTTTAGTAGATGATAATGAAATGTTGGCAAAGAAAACGGAACAGAAAGCGTCGGCCGCACAAGAAGAGGACGAGTATATATTCGATACGGATTTCGACCCGTCCCGCGAAGAGATTATCGAGTATTTGTCACAGGAGTCCGATGTGGCGGATTTCTTGTATGCTGAACGCAGGTAAAAATGTAAAGAAGGTATCATATATGAAAAAAGCTGGATTAATTATATTGATGGTTGGACTTTCGCTCTCGTTGTTCGCTCAATCGGGTAAATTGAGCGACGAGAAACGCAAAGAGTTTGAAGCCCAAAAAATAGCGTTCTTTACCCAAGAAATGGAATTGACACCGGAGGAGGCTGTCGTGTTCTGGCCTCTCTATAACGAGATGCAACAGAAAATGCGGGTTGAAAACGATAAGATACGTGCGTTGACCTGTAAAAAAGAAAAGACAGCCCCGGTAACGACGGAGGAACAAGCGAAAAAGAATCTGAAAACCGTTTTGGACGCGGAGCAGGCGGCATGGAATATCAAGAAGGAATACACGGATAGGCTGTTGAAAGTGTTGCCCGCTAAAAAAGTGTGGCTGATGTTCGAGGCAGAACAGAAATTCCGTCACCAGTTATGGAAAAAAATGGAGAATAAACCCGTTCCTGTCCCCAGATAATGTGTTTCGGAGGTATTGAGATTTAGTTTATTAGCCGTCTTGCCTGAAAAAAAAAGAAAAAAAAGACCTTAAAAGCTTGCAAGAACGATAAAAAGCACTACTTTTGTCAGCGCTATTGGAGAGATGGGTGAGTGGCTGAAACCAACAGTTTGCTAAACTGTCGTACGGGATTACTGTACCGGGGGTTCGAATCCCTCTCTCTCCGCCACAAATTTTAGAGGTGCTTCGGGGCGTAGCGCAGTCCGGTAGCGCATCTGCTTTGGGAGCAGAGGGTCGCAGGTTCGAATCCTGTCACCCCGACGGAGAATCAGACAGTTACGAAAGTAGCTGTTTTTTTATTGCCTTGATTTTTGGGCGAAATGGGTGGTTCCGGCTCAAGTGGAAAATCTGTGTGTGAAAGTTATTTTTCACACACAGATTTTCCC
>NZ_JAKNJD010000016.1:0-130900 GCF_022132345.1 Butyricimonas sp. DFI.6.44
TTTCCAAATTTTTTACCCTCTTTTTTTTAACTTTTTTACAAGACACTAGAAAACAGAACCTTTCAGAAAACTACATGACACATGAGCTAAATAAAAAAACGAAGTAACACACGAGAGGGAGTATTTCGACACTCCCTCTCGTCCATAAAGTCTGAAAGTCCCTAAAGTCATAAAGTCAACGGACTTTATAGACTAATCAACTTCACGCTATCAACTTGCTATCCGACACTTCCTTTCCCCTCTTCAACATGGCAAAACAATACACTTTCACTTTCGTATTATCCCATTCTTCGGGAAGGGCATAACTTGTGCTACCGCTCTCGCCACGAGTTCTCAACTCCACCAATCTCGATCTGCCTCGCTCCGTTTCGTACAACACGGCATACACTTGGTCATCGACAAACGCGTAACCATCCTCTTCCGCTTGCTCCACTTGCGAGAACTGATATTTATTGTTTTCCTCGTCATACGTTACCGTCACCTTCGGCGGGTTCAATATTCCGGATGCTACCAACAATTGATCGAAATTAACGGTTGCCACGTTCTGTTCATTCACCTCTACCGCTTTCATATTCCGTGCCACAAAAGCATTCGATGTAGAACCGTTACCAATTCCCACGAATCCTTTTCGGATAACGGGCAAAAGATTTCGAGACAACTGCACCAACGCTTTCATCCTTGCCCGTTGAGCTAACATCTCCGGTGTCGGATTATCTTTTCTTGAAAAAATTTTCGCTTTCGCGATATTCTTTCTTCTCGTGTAACACAATGTGATGTTACCCACTGATTTTTTCGCTTTACCTAACAAATAAGAATTAAATTCTGCCATAATAATACAATTGAAAATGAATAATTGAAAATGAACTTTGCATCCCCGGTATGGATCCGAGTACCTCGGATGCATTTTTTTTAGTACAACGTAATTTCAGGTAGCGCCGGTCCCGGATCAATCTTACGGGGAGTAATATCCGAATGACGCAGAATATGCCTAATAGGGTATTCCGACACCAACACCCGACACACATCACGCAACACTCGTATTTGCCTATCCGTGTACTTGTGCCAATAAGAGATATTCCCACCCGAATCGTCCGCGTAAACATCTGATGCCGCTACCTCCGCGCCACACTCTGCCACAAACCGTTTCCCGTCCCAACGCAACTTCCCGAGATTATCAAGCTCGATTCCAATCGAGAAATGATTGAACTCCGCACGTCCCCGGTAAAAACTCCTACCGGCATGCCACGCCTCGACATTAAACGACACCAGTTGAAACACCTTCCCGTCCCGCCCAATCACGACATGAGCGGATGTACCCACATCCGGACGAGTAAGGTAGAACGATGACGATTCGGCACTCCTGCCAGCCGTGTAATGTAACACGATAGTATCCGGATTTTTTAGCGGTCTGGTATTCTTCGAACAAACCAAATGCACCACCTCACCATCCACCAAACGATGGTTCACGATTGAAAATTGAGAATTGAAAATTGAAAATGAATTCATAAATCTAAAATCTAAAATTAAAAACGTCGTTTCCGCGCGAAGACTTGTAAGATTTTCTCCCCACTTCTCCCCATCACGTACCCGCCTATCCCCACCTCCAGCAAATCCCAGAACCGGGAGGTATCGGCAAGAATCGGCAAACTCGTAAATGTCCCCACGAGCACAATCAAGGCGAAAGTCAACATCACCAACGGTCGCCACGAACGTTGCAACCAATTACCCCGGGCCTCTTCCGTCAGCACCTCCGTTCGGGCTTCCATCACCCGTTGCTCCCACTCGACAAAAACTTTCAATAAATCCGTCTCCAGTTGTTTCTTCTCCCTCGCCGGAAGCGTCAGCCGGTCAACCAATTCGCTGACCGCACCGACAATACCTTTCACCGGACTCATACCTTCAAGTGTTGCGAATCCGAAACATACTCACCCCCGGGGGACACGAAAAAGCAATACAAATGAACCTCCACGTCTTTGCTTCGCAACAACCGGAAGGTCACCGTTCCATCACGCCTCACGGCTTTCAAATCATCCACCACCTCCGGCGAGAACAACCGATCCCCGTAAAGCAAGGCCACCATCAAGCGATCATTCTCCCCTAGATAAAGGTCCTCGTCATCATCTCCCCACCGTAGCGTCACTTGCCCGGAATCATCAAGAGAAGCCTCAATATCGCGAGCGTCACAACGGTTTCCCACCGCCAAGCGTAACCCGTCAAAATCAACTATCCTGCCCTCGTGGTCGAACATATTCAAATTCTCCCTCATGAACAAAGTATAGCCCGTGAGTTTTGCCCTCTTCCCCGACAATCTCCAAATCTCCCCCAGCGGGGTATCCTTCAATCGCTGGTAAAAACGAAGTGCCACCCGAAACCTGGCACGCACCATTTGTTGCTTCGGCGTATTCGGGTTTGTCACCTTTGTCGCCACTGCCCGAGCGTAACATTTCCCGTTACGCCCGACAAAAATCGTGTTACCGATTCGTCCCCTGATCTTAAAAATACTGCTTACTTCTGCCATCACGCCACGTTTTTAAATGAACAATCCACGTTTCTCGTCCTATTTCCCCCGCGTACAAGAGGAAATGGAGATATAATAAAGATTCGCCAAGGACACTCAATCACGACAAGAATCGTATCACGATAGTCATGTCCGGTGTTAGTCAAATGGTTCTCGGGAGTATCTCTGGAGTTGTAGCCCGTTCTCTTCCTCTTCCCTCCCCGTTTTCTTCCCCTTCTCAACGGGAAACACGCCTGCTCCCCGGGGATGTCTGTCAATAATCTCATAACTTTGTTTTTTTTAATTACATCCCAAAAGTAACACGCCGTATAGCCGAGCGCAAGTTTATTATTCGAGCTCGGGAGAACAAGACGCCCACCGGAAAACAATTAACGGCAGGTACAAACGACGTATCTTTGCGTAATTCAATTTTAATGACTAATTTTGTGATGGTCAAACAACAAACAAACAAGAAAACATGAG
The DNA here is from genome assembly GCF_022132345.1 of Butyricimonas sp. DFI.6.44. NCBI lineage: Bacteria > Pseudomonadati > Bacteroidota > Bacteroidia > Bacteroidales > Odoribacteraceae > Butyricimonas > Butyricimonas sp. DFI.6.44. Next base: position 2,981 of record NZ_JAKNJD010000016.1, read on the forward strand.
ATACTTGAATCCCAAAGCCGACTTGACATTTAAGCGAGTGTTCGGGGAACACCCTGACCTCGTGATGAGCCTACTTAACGCACTACTACCTCTTGCCCCCGGGGAAGAGATCATGCACATAGAATACCTGCCGGCAGAAATGGTTCCCGATAATCCATTGAAAAAAAACAGCATCGTTGACGTGCGCTGCAAAGATAAATTGGGCAGGCAATTCATCGTCGAGATGCAAATGATATGGTCACCGGAATTCAAGTACAGGGTGTTATTCAACGCCTCGAAAGCCTACGTGCGACAGATTGGAAACGGAGAAAATTATCATTTGCTACAACCCGTTTACTCCCTCAACCTCGTCAACGATATTTTCGAGCCGGAAATGAAAGAATACTATCATCATTACAAGCTCGTGCATGACAAGGATTCCAAGAAAGTGATCGATGGGCTGCAACTCGTGTTCGTGGAATTACCCAAGTTCACACCACACACTTATACCGAGAAGAAAATGCAAGCTCTTTGGTTACGATACCTCACGGAGATTGACGAGCATACCGTTTCCGTACCCGAAGATTTGTTATCCAACCCGGAAGTGAACAAAGCGGTTAAGGCTATCGAGGAAGCAGCCTTCACTCCCGCGCAACTCCTCGGCTACGAGAAGTTTTGGGATATCATCAGTACTGAAAAAACATTAATCTATGGTGCAGAACGACGAGGTAGAGAAGAGGGGCGAGAAGAGGGACTCAAACAAGGAATTGAGAAAGGACTCGAGAAAGGGCTAAAAGAAGGTATCAAGGAAGGCGAATTAAAAGTAGCCCGTAACTTGAAATCACTCGGTATGTCCCTTGAAACCATTACCCAAGCAACCGGGTTATCCGCGGAGGAAATCGAGGCCTTGTAGATTTCAACCACCACGAATCTGCCCGGGAGGTTGCCTCTCGGGACGGGTTATACATGTTTATTTATTATTTTTCACGAGTTTAGATTTATGCAATCCTTTCACTTTTCCTAAAAAACGGAAACGGGAGTGTAAATCTTCCCTGTAAGCGGGGCTCACCGGGAAATCTTGTTTGCCGATGTAAATCGTATTCCCGACCAATCGGTCCACGAGGTCCAAACAAACGGCATAACTCCGGTGAACCCGAACGAAATCTTCCGGGGAAAGCATCGCCAACACGTCCTTCAACGGGTGAACCACGAGCATTTTAGTACCATTCTTGAAATGAAGGTAACAATAATCACGATCCGCTTGCAACCAAGCGATATTGGAGCACAAGACAATCCGGTACGCGTCATTGTACCACACGAAAAATCGATCGTTTCTATAACGATCACTTACCACGACGGCAGTACCTGCCGGGAGGCTATTTTCCATCTCCAAATTATTTTGTTTCTGTTCCATAATTTTCCAGTATTATGTCCCGAGAAACAATCCTCCCGACAGGTTACCATTTTCATTAAAAAGACGGCACTACAAGTAGCACCGCCCTATCTCAAACTATATCGAGATAATTTATAGAAAAGCACGCACCAAATCAATCCACTTGCCCCCGAATAATCTCAACAATTCGTTCGTTATTGATGATAATCATACCGTGTTTATCCCCGGTAATTCCCGATTCCAAACGATAAGTGTACGTTGGCACGTTCCCCCGCATCACGGTAGGCAGGTAGGCAAACGTCACGTTGTCACACCTTTTTTCCAGTTCTTCTCCAACTTCTATAATATGCGTCGACACCAGAAAAGAGCAAAGGCGACGCTTCGCCAAAGCGGCAGTGACTGCCAACGTGGCGTCATAAGCATCCTTCACGTTCGTTCCCTTGAACAATTCATCAAAAATCACCACTAACCTTTTGGACTTGCTTACCTCTTCGGCCACCTTCTTCACCCGGAGCACTTCCGCGTAAAAATGACTGTATCCCAAGTTTATGTTATCTGGAACATTGATCGATGTATAGATGCCGTCCTGCACGGAGAATTCCATGCTTCTGGCCGCCACGGGGAACCCCATGTGAGCCAGATAGACCGCAATACCGAAAGATTTCATCAACGTCGATTTACCCGCCATGTTAGCCCCCGTGAGAAAAAAGATGTTACGTGTCCTCGTGATTTCCATGTCGTTGGAAATGGCTCCCGGAAGAGCCGGGTGATGTAAACCTTTAACGCTTATCGAGAGCGCATCACCTTCACGAGCCACGGGAAAGCAAAATTCACGTTCCCGCGCTATCCGTCCCACCACGATGCAAACATCCAACTCGTGGAGCAGGAGCAACAATTCCCGGAAGGCTAACAGACGGGTGTGACAGAAGTAACGATCCCGCAACAATATTTCACCTATCCCTACCTCTCCCGTCGGGCACGAGAGCACTCGAACCGCCCCAGGAGACTCCAGCAATTCCAATCCCTGCTTCACCCGCCCCTCGAGAGGGTGCCCCGCCATACCTGCCGCCACTTCCCCAAGAAAGACACGGGTGGCGGCAAAAAAGGCAACAGTCACCGTCACCTGCTCACGCCAAGCCTCGTAACGTCGGTCATGGGCAATGATCTCTGCACCCTTTAATCGCAACAAGCGGAAATAATTCACCGTCCAATATTTACCGCTAGCACTCCCGAGATACTGCTCCACCAAGTCACAAGCTTTCGCCTCACCGGGAAACACGAAGGCATGTTCTTTAAAATACCGGAAAGTCGCCACCCGCCGGTTGATCTCCCCCGTGTCCGTTAACGGATGAAGAAACATCTCTTCCAGCAAGCGCTCGCCCCCTCGGGTGGCTATCCCCCCGAACAAGCTATAAATCGAATTGTTCTTGTACTTCCCGAGAATATTCAAGTCGTCAAGTGTTTGCTTGTCTGTTTCAAAACTCATGAATTACCTCCTTTCCCTTCTATGATTTCTATGATTCTCTCGTTATTAATGATGATCATCCCGTGGCGATCGTTCGTGATTCCTGATGCCAGGCGATAGGTGTAAACCGGTTTATTGCCTTCCATGATGGTCGGCAGGTAAATAAACTTGATGTTCGAGCAACGTTCTTTCAAGACCTCGCCCACTTCGATAATATGCGTCGAGATCATGAACGCACAATTCCTGATTTCCGAGAAGGCTTCCGACACCGCCAGCGTAGCGTCGTAAGCGTCTTTCACGTTTGTCCCGCGGAACAACTCGTCGAATATAATCACCAGGTTCGGGGTTTGCCGCACCTCTTGTGCTACCCGTTTCAAGCGCAACACCTCGGCATAGAAATGGCTGTATCCCATGTTCAGGTTATCCGGCAGATTTATGGTCGTGAACATTCCCCCGCGAACGGAAAACTCCATCTCTCTAGCCGGCACGGGAAATCCCACGTGAGCCAAGAATAGAGAGATCGCGAATGACTTCATGAAAGTCGATTTGCCCGCCATGTTCGCTCCCGTCAGGAAGAGTAGGTTACTATCCTTGTCCACCTCGATGTCATTACCCACGGGGTGCTCCAAAAAGGGATGGAAGAGTCCCTTCAATTTCAACACGTTTTTTCCCGGAGAAAGTACTTTCGCCCGCACAAAACCCCGCTCCCGCGAAATCGCCGCTACCGTCATGTACACGTCAAGCTGGTAGATATGGTAAAGTAATTTACGCAATTTATCCCGCTCCTCGAACCGGAAAACACGGTCGTACTCGACCGCCCGCTCCCGGGACACTTTTTTCTTGCCTTTTTCCTGCCGGAACCACTGCCAACGGTCATTTCTCAGCAAGACACACAATTCCTTAGCGAAACCTGCCATGTTTTTATTCTCGCTGGCTGGAGAAGTTTCGAGGAATCCCTCTAGTGTGTTTAACATTTCCAAGCACCCCACGATCCCGTTATGAATCCACATATATTCCGTGTCCGTTCCCATCATGTCCTTCACCCTGCGCCCCAGCGTGTTGTCCTCCCGTTTCAACTGGCTACGAGAGTCCGTGTTGTCGAGGTAAAACTCGATCGCATCGAAAATGGATCCCGGGAAGGGAAATTCATCCCCGTTCTTCATGTAGTGACCGATAATCTCTCCTCGGGAATTTATTTCTTCGAGGGTTGAAAGGGGATACTGGAACATCTCTTCCAACAAGCGTCCCCCGCCACGAGTGCGTGTTCGATTAAATATCTCGTAAATGGATTGACTTCTTCCCGTACCGAAAATTGCCAGGTCATTTAAAGTCTGTTTATCTATTTTAAAACTCATCTCGCTAATTTTAAATGTTTTGTTCTTGGCAATTCCTAATTTAGGAATCGCCAAGAACAAAACATAAATTAATTATCTTCCCCGGCGACGAATCCAAAGGAGAAGAGACATCACAACTAACAACCCGGGCAATACCCATACCAGAATGATTTTCCACACGGACAGGCTTTCTTTACCCAAATTTATGAAATCATCCGTCAAGGCAGGACGACGTACATCTATCGGTACCTCTTTATCCGATAACCAGTAGAAACCACCCATGATAATCGAGAAATTCCGGTTACTGACATTCACCCGGTTCGTACTCAACTCTACATTACTAATACAATCGGCATCCCCGAATATCATGATTTTCTGTTCCTTATCTCCAACCTCACGAGTCAAGGCCAAAGCAGTCACGTAACATTTCTGCACTTCACCTATTTCGCTATTCACACGAACGGTATCATCCACAAAATCTGTTGTTTCCAACTCGTTCCACGTCAAGGAATCCGTCATGAATAACGGGATTACCTTGTATCCTTTATCCTCTTGATATTCCAAACCCGCCACTCCGGGAGTCGTGATTATCATTCTCCCTCTTTGAGGCTTGAAATGATATATCATTTCTTGGGCATCTTTTGTCGCGTAAGACAATACCAGATTAGGCAAATAGTTTTCGGCAACTTGCACCAATTCCCCGGGAACCATTTGAACTCCGAATTTTGCCAAGAGCGGCCCCATGTATTCCTCCCGTTTCGGTTCGCTCAAGATGAATAAATTCCCGCCGCGGGCAATATATTTTTCCAAATTTTCCTTTTGCGTGTCATCCATTTCATGCCTTACCTCCGCAACAACCAAAATATCGATGTCCGCCGAAATCTCTCTGTCCAAGTTCACTTCCGCAATGTCAAACCCTTGGTTTATCAAAGCATAACGAGCTGATTTAAACCATGCAAAATTATATCCCCGATCGCCGACTTGATTAATATCCCGTTCCCCGTGTCCCGTCAAGAAACCGACCTTAGGCAATTTCATGACAAGACGTTTCAATGCTGCCGTGATTTCTGTCTCACCGGGCTCGCGATACATATCATTGAATACCCGCAAGAATGTTTTTTCTCCGTTTTCCCGTTCCAACAAGCGAACAAATTTATTCCCTTCCGGCCTCAAATCAATTTGTGCCCGAATCTTTTCCGGGGTAATATACAAGTTTGAATCCAAGTCAAGCATCTCAGAAATTTTTATCAAACGTTCTCTCGTGTTCAAACTGGGGTACATTTGATCTAACCTCGGGCTATAAACCGTGTCATAATAATAAATATATTTCATCTTGATTTCCGGCTTGAAACGCAGGTACTGGCGAAACACCTGTTCATTGTACTTCACGCTTTCAGGTCTTCCCAGCCATGAATTTTCCATATCGAGCGCATTCGCATAAGTCGTAATAGTTAAACCTCCTTCCAGTTTCGAGATGATTTCCTGACTATTCGGAGTCAACGTGTTCATTTTCGTGGCAGTAGCATCATAGTACCTCATCAAAATCGGACGAGAGGACAAGAAACCCAAGAATGAGACCAAAAATAAAACTCCCACGTACTTACTCCATGTCGTCATCCACGAGCTTTTTTGCCGGTTCGCTTGTAAGCGAATTACCGTCCAACTCAAAAACAACGCCGACACGATAATGAAATAAAGAACATCCTCGCTACAAATCAACCCACCGATAAAGGTATCCGCCCTGCCGGAGATAGACAACCAATACGTGATGTCTCGAACAAACTCGATACCCTGCCACCAGTTTCTCACGTAATTCAACACCCCCAACATTAATAATGTCAGCACAGCAACTACTACTTGATAAGAGGTTAAACTCGACATGAAAAGCCCGACCGCCGTGTAAGCACAAAGTAAAAGATAGAGTCCCAATATTCCCGTCAACACAGCGGGGAAGTCAAAATCCTTTATAGTGCAAGCCCCGAACACAGCAATCACCAGCAAAACAGACATTAACGCCAAACCGTATATCATCATCGACAGGTATTTACCTAGGATAATCTGCCAATTGCTCACGGGTGAGGAATACAATAACTTGATAGAACCACTCCCGATTTCCCGGCTCAACAATCCCATGGTCAACAAGGGAATATAAAAATATAAATACCCCTGCATGGTTGACAAAACTCCGTAATTACCAGCTAAAAGCGTGTAGGTTAATCCTGATTCCCTTAATCCGAATTGCTGGTTTATAACATAATTCGTGGCAGGTCCCATAAAGGCCATCGCAGCTTGAAAAGCAAAAACCACGAGAATCAACCATGCCACCGGCGAATAGAACAACATTTGCAATTCCGCCTGCGCTATTTTATATATCTTTTTCATCTGTATTTCTATTTTCTAAATTACACTACTTCTTTGACAATTCCGCAAAAATGGCATCCAACGAACTTTTCTCTAAAGAGAGACCGTTCAACCGCCAGCCACGAGCGGCACTTATTTCCGCCACCTTTTCCAAGGCATCCTGCGCATCCGGGAAATGAAGACGGTAATTCGTTCCACCTAACTCTTCCACCTTGAGCACATCCGGAACGGTTTGCAATTCCTCCACGGTCGGGTGGGCAATTAATGATACCACTACCGTACTCGGAACTATATAATTATCGAATTCACTTACCGTACCGGCAAATACCAATTTTCCTTGTTCTATCATACGGATATAATCACAAGTCGCCTGCACTTCCGACAAGATGTGGGTGGACAAAACCACCGTACGTTCTTGCGCAATTTCCTTTATCAAATGGCGAACTTCAATAATCTGGTTGGGGTCCAATCCGTTAGTCGGTTCGTCCAATACCACAAACGCCGGCTCATGAATAATCGCTTGGGCGATACCCACCCGTTGCTGGTATCCCCCAGATAAATTCCGTATCAGCCGTTTCCGGAAATGAGTAATCCCGCAACGCTCCATCGCCTTGCCCACGGCTTCTTTAACCTTGTTATCCGGAATGTCACGCAATGAACTGCAAAACTTTAGATACTCCTCCACGGTCAGATCCCCGTGCAAAGGCGGGTGCTGGGGTAAGAACCCGATATGGCGCTTCGCCTCAATCGGGTGTTCCCGCATATTGATTCCCTTGATATAAATACTTCCCTCTGTTTGTTTAAGCACGCCACACATGATATTCATCGTCGTGGATTTACCCGCACCATTAGAGCCTAACAACCCGTATATCCCATTTTTCGTGATCTCGAAATTGATATCCCGGATCGCCCACTGAACACTATAACGGTGGGACAGATGTTCGACTTTTACAATTGCCTCTTCCATAAAATTCTTTTTTATTTTTAAACATACAATATTCACCCCGGGCAAAAAATGACCTATACATATTGTATAGAACACGCACGAAATCACTTGTTTGCCAAGAAATTATTTTAATTTAATTCACACGATTTTCCCCACAATCCGAAGAGTGTGTGTCCGGGGGTACTCACCCGGACACCCGTGGTTAAGACACACTACTTATATTACAATCCGTTTTTCATTCGTAAACCGCATCGCCTACTTTCTTTAGATCGATGTCATAATTTTTCAGATAATAATCACGCAATATATCATATTTCTTTTTCACAAGCGGCCATTTAAATTCTTCCGCCCATCTCTCCGATGTCCACGTGACCATACCCTTTATGAACGCTTCAATATCTTCATTTTTAAACGTCAGCCCGTCGATATAACTGATAAAACCTTCTGCCTTGTAATAATTTTCCGCCGATTCGTCCCTGTTGGTTGTTTTGATGTCGTAATTGCTCACCTCGTAAAACGCTTCCGGAACCTCGATCACTTTACCGTAAATCCATCTCCTCCACCAAAGGGTGGACTGTAACTCGTTTTTTAAGGCCAATTTCTCCCCCGGTGTCATATTTCGGATTTCATCAGAACAACGCCCAAACGCCATCGAAAAGTTCCCAAAAACCACAAACACGCTTTGATCATCATAATTCATTAACTCTTTTGCCAGGAATATCTGATAAGACAAGGTCTTCTGATGAAGTTTTTCAGAATAAAATCCGAACCAAATATCCTCCAACAAATCCATCATGTCCTGCACGTATAGGGGATCCGGCAATTCATAAGTATAACTTTCTAACGGGTTATCATAAATAAAATCCCTATTTTTATAGTCGTACACGATAAACATCCCGTACTGATTGTACAATTCCACGATACGATCATCTGCCGTGGATTTTCCCTGGGGTAACTCATAAGCCATGGTCAAAGGGGCGACTTTCCCGATCTCTTTGTCCTCGGAACACGCCATGCAGCATAACAAGCAAAGCGCAGTTAAATATATCGTTATCTTTTTCATTATCGTCAATTAATTACAGGTTTCACTTGATTATTCCCACCCGTCGCAGCTCATTGGCAGAAGCATTCTGTTCCAACTGTATGTTATTCGTAAACATCGATGTCGGAATTGGCAAGGTATAAAGCGGATCCTTTTCCCGCAGGGTGTAAGTTTCCCATGGTGCGTTCTTTCTTATTTTATAATCATGGGTAATGGAAGGCATTCCGTAACGGCGCAAGTCAAACCAACGGTGTCCTTCGAAACACAACTCCGCATAACGTTCCTCTCGAATCGCATTCAACAAATCCTCCTCATCGACAATCGACACATCAGTATACCCTATGATGCGGTGGTGACGCAAACGATTCAAGTCATCCAACGCAAGAGTGTTCTTATTTGCCTGTTCCGACAATACGTATGCTTCCGCACGATTCAAATAAGCCTCGGAAATACGTATCGTGTTATACAATTCAGTCAAGTCATAACGATCAATCTTCGTGATTTGTATTTGGTTTAATATTTCATCTTTTTTAATCCAAAATGTTTTCCGGCAATCCTTCTTCCCCTCTAAAACCTCCATAAGTTTCTCTGACGGAACAAACAAAATCGGTCTCATTTTGGCCTTCCCGTACACCCATTCCACCTCGGAATGAGTGTATGATGCCATCACAAATTCGTCTCCGGCATTCATTTTCGTGTAATCGGTTAATCCTTCAGATGTTTCGATTGCCCTGTTTGCCGCAGCTATTGCCTCATCCCATCTTTCCATATAAAGATACACCCGGGACAATAAAATATCCACCACCGTACCGTTTATCCGGTAATCACCCCTTTGCTTCGGGTATTGACGAAACAACTCGGATGATTGTTCCAAATCTTTCACAATCTGATCATATACCTTTTCTACTGTATTACGGGCAATTCCGTTTTCCAACAATGCGGCTGTCAATTTCAAGGGAACTCCAAGAGCCTGTCTGTTACAATTATACGGTTCCCCGAAAACATTCACCAGAAAATGATAATAAAAACCCCGCAATCCAAGCGCTTCTGCCTTTACCCGATCTTTCGTCGCTTGATCTCCTTCCGCGTCATCAATCCCGTCCAACACGGCATTGACACCCATGATCAGTTCATACATTTCCTTGTAACAATTGGTCACGCTCGAACTAGTCCCTTCCCACATATCCGGTTGCCAAGTGTAATAATCCCTATAACTTATTCCCGTGGCATCATCCGTATTTCCGTCACCCCAATATTGATTATCATCCAAACGGGTTTCATCACTCAAAAGATAGAGTAGTCCCCAACAATCAGAATACCCCATATATCCCAATAGCAATTCGCTATAATCCGAAGCAGTTTTCACCAAAACCTCGTCCTGCGACTTTTCCTCCAAGAAATCCGAACACGCTCCTATCAAACATACACAAAGCCACCCTAATATCATATTTCTAAAGTACTTCATATCTCATCATTTATTCGTTAATCATTAAAACCTAACCTGCAATGACAAAGAGGTAACACGCCGTGCAGGCCAATTCCCCGTTTCTGGATCCAGACCATCCCATTTTTTATCCGACACCCACATGAACGGATTCGTCATACTCGCTTTCATCGACAAGTAGCTCAACCCCATTTTATTCAACCATTTCCCCGTGAAATCATAAGACAAGGAAAGAGAACGACAACGGATAAAATCCGTGTTAGCCACCCGAATATCAGAATTGTTATACATCACGTAACAATTCTGCAGGCTACTCGTGGAGGTCTGTGTAACGGGTAATCTTACGTATTCTGTACCTTCCCCCCCCGGAAGTGCCGGAATTTGCGTATCATCACCCGGATTTCTCCAACGGTTCATCAATTTTCTTGACACATTTTTCTCCGGTCCCGGAAGTCCCGAACCCGTGGATAATGATGAGGCATAAAAATCCGGCAACCTGTCATGCCCGCCAAATTGAACGGCAAACAAGGCATACAAAGAAAATTGTTTGTATTTGAGCATCGTATTCAAACCACCGGAGAAATCCGGGGTAAATTTTCCACTCTCCACGAGGAAATCTTTCGGACTTCCACCATTTTCCAAATCCGTGTTTTCAAAAGTCGGTGTACCGTATTCTTTATCCAATCCGGCAAATTTGTAAGAATAAAATGTTGAGAATGGACGCCCGTTTACCACGGCGGAACCATTCAAATAATCATCTAACGTGTTGACTCTCTCGTTATCCTTCACGCCATTCTTGGTCACGGAAGTATTCAGCGAAAGTTGCCATGTAAACTTTTCAGTACGAACAGGAACCACGTTAATCACGAAATCATAACCGTAATTCTTCATCGTCGAACCGAAAACAATCCCGTTCGCCATCCCATTCTCGTAAGCGATTTCTCGGGAAGCAAGGACATCACTAATCTTTTTGAAATAATTGAACGTGAAATTCACCCGTCCTTCAAGCAAGGAAGCGTCCACTCCCACATTCCACGTTTTCGTCTTTTCCCAGCCCAATGAAGGATAAGGCAATGATTTCACCTTTAACCCAAAAGCCTGATACTGGTTGTAATATTGATCTGTAGCTATCAGCTCGGGACAAACCGATGTCACCGCATTTCCTTGATAACCGTAAGAACCATAAATATCCAAATTATTCAACCACCACGAATTTCTCAAGAACGCCTCACGAGTCACACGCCATTTCACGCCGGCAGACCACGTCGGTTGAAAACGCTTATTTTTATCTTGCCCAAAACGGTTGGAAGCATCTGCTCGTACGCTAAAATTCGCCACGTAACGATCGTCATAGGTATACACCCCCGTGGCAAACTCGCTCAATTCATTCTCGATCCGATTAACAATAGTATGTGTGCCATTGACGATATCCGTGTTATCATATTCTGTAAATATAACCTTATAGGAAATCGGAGGCGTTGCAAAAGTTTCACCCCGTTCCGGCAAATACCCGTAACGCAAGTTTGTTTCTCCTTTCGTTTTCACGGAATTTGTTTCGATTCCCACTTGCAAAGTCACCCGATGTTTTTCCCGAAACAAACGGTCATACACCAAACTATTCCGCACGGTAACGGTTCTTGTGTTTGTCATATCGGTTGATAACACCCCTCCTACAGGTAGAGGCGTGGAGCGATACCCACTGTCGGTAGTTTTCACTGTTCCATACTCGTATCCCCGGATACTGGTGATATAGAAAGAACGTTCGCCCGCATACTGTTCTGAGTTTGCTGATGAAGAAGCGTAAGAAAACAATCCCTGATACTCCAAACCGGGTAAGATTTCCCATTTCAAATCAAAAATCGTTCCCCACGTCCGGGTCGTGTTCTCACTCCCCGTGTTTGCCAACTCATTCAATATATTATAATTATACGTGGTCTTCCCTGATATTACATTACTCAATTGACCTTGTTTATCATGATAATACAAAGAGCCGTCTTCATGATAAGCAGGAATTGCACGAGAAGTATTATAAGCATAAGTAAAAGGATCTACCCCGTAAGCAAAACCATCCACCTCCCGGATACTCCCGTTCAACAACATATTCACCGTCACCCGCTCCCAAAGTTGCACTGTCGTGTTTGAAGACACTGTAAAATTCGTTACATCATTCCCTTTTGCCTCTCCTTTTTGCTGTGTGAATCCGAAAGATGTCCGATTTTGTACTTTCTCCGAACCGCCACTGATTCCCAATGAATGAGTATGGCTGAATGAATTACGAAACAAAATATCAAACCAATTCGTGTTTGTCCGTGCTAATTTCCGGTATTCCAGATCCATTTCCTCCAATGTGATTTCCCGTTGTAATAATTTTTGCTGCAACCCGTAATAGCCTATGGGTAACATGAATGAGGCTGAAGGATATTTACGACGTTCCTCGTATATTTCTTTTTGAAGCCGCATATGTTCTTCCGAGTTCATCAAGTCATACAACCCGTAACGGGGACGTTGACCGATGGTGAAATCTCCTGAATAATTCACCGCCACTTTCCCGGCAGTAGCTTTCTTCGTGGTTACCACGATTACCCCATTCGCCGCCTTAGAACCGTAAATGGCTGTTGCTGAAGCATCCTTCAATACAGTAATTGTTTCAATATCATAAGGATTCAACCATGAAATAGCATTTCCCGCCAATTCCTTAATATCATCGGCATCCGTAGAGAATTTCAAATTTTCATCAGAATTAAAAGGTTGTGGATCCCGCTGCACGACACCATCTACCACCCAAACCGGCTCTTGGCTTCCTAATAAAGTCGAAGTCCCCCGAACTCGAATCTTGGGTGTTGCCCCCACCTGTCCTGTCGTGTTCCATACTAACATACCGGGAACGACACCTTGTAACATCTGATCGATAGAGGAGACTCCCGGCATTAAAATATCCGCCGCCCGTACCGTTGTCGCTGCCCCGGTATAGTTTTTCCGGCTCACGTCACCGTAACCCGTCACCACCACTTCATCAATCGCTTGCACGTCCTCATGCATCGTTATCCTTAAAGTGTCGACTTCCATCTTTTCTGAAAAATGCACAATTTGGCTACGGAAACCGACAAAAGAGAATTCCAACTGTCCCTTTTCTACCGGTAATACCACGGAAAACCGCCCATTAGCATCGGTTGCCGTACCCACGGAAGTCCCTATCAATCTGACTGTCACACCCGGCATCGGTTGCTTCTTCGTGTCATACACGAATCCCTTAAGCCGGATTGATTTTTTCTCCGGTTCATCCATTTTTGACACAAGTCGCCGCAAAACCACCAATTTCTCATTGACCTCAAAACTTAAACATGTCCCCTGCAAGCATTGTTTCAATACATTGAATAAATCTTCGTTTTCCACTTTAATGGAAAGATTTGTCACATTTTTCACATCCTCACTGGAAAACAAAAAGGTATATCCCGATTGTTCCTGCAACAAATCCAGAACGTGCAGAAGAGTTCCATTCTTCACATCCAAACTCACTTTCTGTTGAGAAAATGTGGTCGCATGCACTGATGTCAAACTTAACACCAAGAGGAAAAATCCTATTTTCATCACTCGTAACATTTTTTTTAGCCATTGCCTTCGGCAATAGCACGCATTAAACTTTTTTTTCATACATTTGTAATGACGTTAATATTATGGACTGTTTCCAGCAGTCCGTTTTGATTAAACCCGAGGGATGTTTCCAGCATCCCTTATTTTTTTACCACAACCTTATTCCCTTTATATTCAAAATGTACTTTTCCCGTTTTTTCAAATTGTTCCAACAAACTCTCCACTCGCTCAAAGCGACTGATTACACCATAGAAACACAGTGATTCCAATTCCGAATCGGTAAATTCATACTCCATCTCGTACCAACGTGCCAACGTTCGCATGATATCCCGCAAAGGAGTATCCCGAAAGACGAATTGTCCCTTTATCCATCGGGTATAAAGGTCCGTGCTCACCTGTTCCACATCCAATTGCCCACTTGCCCGGTCAAGTATAGCCTGCTCCCCGGGAATCAATATACGCTGCAAATCATCCTTCGTTGTTAATACTTCCACCTTTCCGTGAACCAAAGTAGTTCGTATGGCAACCTCATCGCCGTAGGCATTCACGTTAAACGCCGTACCAAGGACCCGCACGTTCATGTCGCCCGTTTCCACCACGAAACGTCCTTTCCCGGGTTCCACCTCAAAATAGGCTTCTCCCTCTAAACGCACCCGACGTTCAGACGCCCCGAACACCATGGGATAGGTCAAACGACTCTCGGCATTCAACCATACCCGTGAACCATCGCTCAACGTGAGGTGGTATTCTCCGCCCCGGGGAACTTCCACCGTGTGATAAAGCGTATCTTCCACGACGGGGTTATTCTCGTAAGAAAGCGACTCTTTTTTCAGATGCACGTTCACACCTTTATCTATAATAGTCTGCCCCGGCTCTTGGGTAGTTAAATCAATTCGCGTTCCGTCCGAAATAACCAATCGGACACTGTTATTCCCGAAAGCAATTGCCGAAATAGGTTTTCCGCTCGAAATTTCACGGGTATTCGATGCCCAGAACCAAGTCCCGGCGACCAAAAGAATCACGGCCGCCGCACTCCACGCACACAAAGAGAGTATCCGCTTCCTCCGTTTCTCCTTGCGTTCACGAGAGAAACGTTGCCACGCTCTTGACACCCGAGCTTCATCGACCACGGGCAACTCCCGTTCATAATACAGACAAGCGTGTTCCACGAAACGCCGCCGTTGCTCGTCCCCCGCTATCCAACGCTCCAAGCGCTCCCGCTCCTCATCGGTCAGGCAACCGTCCACTCGCTTCCGGATTAAAGTCCAATCTATCTGTTCCTGATTCATATCTTTTCCTCAAATTTCCCCTAAAAGACATGAACTTCAATTTTGGGTGACACGAAAATGATTTTTTTTCGATTTTTTTATTCAACAAACGGGATTTGATGTATTCTTCTATTTCTTGCGCTATAACAGAATAAACAGTGGCGCCTCGTGAAAGGCGCCACTGCATTTTTCAGTTCTCCAACTGACAATTCCTTATTTGAGATTTTCCCTGAAAAACTGTTCGATTTTATCGTAGGGTATCACTCCTGCACGATTGTCGTAAAGATCCACGTGAGAGGCCCCGGGGATAATCATCAGTTCCTTGTTGTCACCCTTCAGTTTCTTGAATGCATCCTCGCTGAAATAACGGGAGTGTGCTTTCTCCCCGTGGATTACCAGAACAGCACTACGGATTTCATCGCTATATGCAAGTAGAGGCATATTGATAAACGAAAGAGCCGATGTCTTGTTCCAACCGCCGTTTGAATTAAGGGAACGCTTGTGATAGCCGCGTTCCGTCTTGTAGTAATTGTGGTAATCTTTCACGAACCAAGGGGCATCGTCAGGCAGCGGATCCACCACTCCACCGCCGAGATCGTATGAACCGTTCTTCGCGTCAATTGTACGCTGGGCGTTGAGCTGTTTGCGGAGTTCGTAACGTTGCTCGGCATCCATCGAGTCAAAATAACCATTGGCATTCACCCGGCTCATATCGTACATTGTAGAAGTAACGGTCGCTTTGATCCGGGTGTCGATGGCAGCCGCGTTAATTGCCATTCCGCCCCATCCGCAGATACCGATAATTCCGATACGTTCGGGATCCACGTCATCACGCGTAGAGAGAAAATCTACCGCCGCACAGAAATCCTCCGTGTTGATATCGGGAGAGGCAACATAACGAGGTTCCCCACCGCTCTCGCCCGTGTACGAGGGGTCAAAGGCAATAGTCAGAAAACCGCGCTCTGCCATCGTCTGGGCATAAAGTCCTGACGACTGTTCCTTCACGGCACCGAAGGGACCGCTTACTGCAATAGCGGGTAATTTCCCAACGGCATTTTTGGGTATATACATATCGGCGGCAAGCGTGATGCCGTAACGATTGCGGAAAGTCACTTTACTGTGATTCACCTTGTCACTTTTAGGAAACACTTTGTCCCACTCTTGAGTTAAATTCAAGTTTTCGTTCTCCATGGTATTAGTATTTAAATTATTGTTTGTTGCAAATAAGCTTCCCACGGTGCAAAAGCACACGATTAAAGCCGCGGATAGTTGTCTAATTGATTTTTTCATATCATTTATGGTTTTAATTGTTTTATCTTATAACGCAAAGGTAAAGCAAAAGCCCCACGGCATAATTGCTGTGAGGCTCAAAGATTATTTCTCAAAAGCTCAATTTATCTTCCCGTGAAATCAAGCGAAAACGGCAGTCGGCGGTACCCCGTACTGCTTCTTGAACGCCGTAGAAAAATGCGACGGGTTCTTGAACCCGACCTCAGCGTAAACATCCGCAACCTTTCTCCCACCCTCTTTCATCTTGGCGTAAGCTATCTCAAGACGTTTGCGAATCAACCATTTTTCCGGTGTGAGGTCGCTTATCTTCTTGAAATCACGCTTGAACGTGGCAAGGCTTCTTCCCGTGTAGTGCGCCAATTCGTCCAACGTGAACTCGTACATATAATTCTTGCTCATGAAGTCCAGAATATCAATCTTCCACGGCTCGTTGAAATCGAAAAGCATCGGTGCAAACCGTTCGTCAATATGTAATAGAGCGAGCAACCCTTCCTGCAACTTCAGGTTCATAAAATCATCTTTCGGCTTTACCTCCGGGTCGAAATAGGGCGTCATCGAGGCGAAAAGACTCGCGATTTCCGCGGTTTTAGGCAGCTTGATTACGCCGGCATCCAACTTGGACGTAGAGGCAGGAAGTTTGTAATGGTCTAACTTACCGTACATCTCCCGCAGGAAATTCCTTTTAAAATTCAAAAAGATACCGCAATAACGTTCGCCGTCACACGTCTTTTTATACATTGTAATATGGTGGTCACGGGGGATGAACACGCATTCGCCTTTTCCGACACGAATCTGTTCTTTACCATTATCAAGAATCATCTCGCCCGAATAGACATAATTCATCGCATACTCGTGCGAACGATGGATACAACCGCTCTCGTCATCATAGAAGAAACTGAAAAACACGTCGTTATAAGCGAATATAACCTTCATTGGTCCTACTTGGTTAGCATTTTCTTGTTCCATAGTTCTTAAATAAAAATATCCAGAAAAAGGCAGGAAAGATTTTCCCGCAAAATTTTATACGCCCGTTTCAAATGAGTACGCACGGTGTTCTCGGACAACGCTAATTGCTCGGCGATTTCCAAGTATTTTTTGCCTTCCATCACGTGCAACTCCACAATCTTACGCTGTTGCTCGGAAAGTTTTGACAAAGCCTGTTGTACCAGAGCAACTAATTCTTTGTCATCTTCCACATCATCATCAGCGAAAGAAAGTACCAAAGCCTCCGCTTGTCGCTTTTTGTACTCGTCCAAAAGGCGGAGCCGTCTGAAATAACGTAAACAGGCATGTTTCACGGAAGAATAAAGATAGGCTTTCAAATTCAAGTTCTCCGGCAATCGCTTCCGGTTCTCCCACATCCCGGCAAAGACGGATTGAACAATATTCTCCGCCTCTTCTTCACTCATCACGTAACCGTACGCAAATAAAAACAAAGGACGGTAATAATAACGGAAAGCCTCTTCGAATTCTTTTTCCGATGACATCCGATTATTTACCCCTTCACTATTTTTATTCAATCTATCCATATTCATAACACACGTAATCCAATATTGTACAAATGTAGTAAAAAAAGGAAATAATAAAAGATTTGCGGGAACATTCAATCGGGAATCCTGTATTCATTCGAGTTATCATATCAGTAATATATATACACAAGCCCGAACTATATCGTATCGCAACCACAGTTACAGCAACGGCGGTTGCGGTAGATTCCGCTTTATCTGTTCCAGACCGGGACGGGAGAGCGGGGAATCTTTGAAACGGCTTTTGAAAGTTTCCTCGTCCAATTCAAGCCAATCTTCACGGCTCATGTGCATCAACCACTCGTCAGGCAAAAATTCTTTCACGCGGTGCATCACCGCCTTCCCGTTCCACGGGCATACTTCTTGACAAGCATCACACCCGAAAAAGCGCTGTCCCATCTTTTCTTTGATTTCCAGCGGAATTTCATCTTTACGCTCAATCGTGTTATAAGAAATACAAAGGTTGGCATTCACTTCGCGCGAAGACAAAGCTCCCGTGGGACAAGCCTCCACGCAACGGTTGCACGTCCCGCAAAAATCCCGCTCTTCCGGAAGAGAATAGCCGGAAGGTTCGAAATCGGATATAATCACCCCTATAAAGCAATACGAGCCCAACCGGGGATTCACCAACAAAGTATTGCGTCCTATCCAACCTAACCCCGCCCGCCGTGCCCACTCGTGCTCGAACACCGGGGCGGAATCGACAAACACCCTGCCCCGAATATCACGTCCGGTCTTCTCCTTTAAAACAGAAAGCAACCGGAACAACCGTTCTTTCAGCACGATATGATAATCTTTCCCGTAAGCGTAACGGGCGATGACAGGTACATCCTTCTCCTGACGCCGGGGGGTATAATAATTAGTCAATGTTACAATCACGGAACGGGCTCCTTCAACAAGTAAAGCGGGATTCTCCCGCTTCTCTATATTCTTCGCCATGTATCCCATTCCCGCATGAAACCCTTTCTCTATCCAACGAAGCAAAACCTCTTTCTCCCGAGTCAGCGTATCGACCGGAGCCACCCCGCAAGCATCAAACCCTAAGAGCCGGGCTTCCTCTAAACAGTTTATAAGGTTCATAAGGTTTATAAAGTTATAAGGTTCAAAAGGTCCTATAAGGTCTACTAACTTTATGAACTTTATAAACCTTACAAACCTTATGAACTCAAATCCCGAATCCCAATTCCAACTTCGCCACCTCGCTCATCCGATCGGGAGTCCAAGCCGGTTCAAAAGTCAGATTAACGGTAACCTCGTCAATCCCGTCAAGCGTCAATACCACGTCGTGTACTTCCTGCACGATCTGATCGGCAATGGGACATCCCGGAGCTGTAAGCGTCATTGTGACAATCACTTCGTTCTGCTTCGGGAACTCGATACCGTAGACAAGCCCCAACTCCCATATATTCACCGGCACCTCCGGATCGTACACCGTTGACAACTTCTCTATCACCAAATCTTCCATTAAACTTTTTCCCATATCACATCATTTTGCCTCGTAAGCCAAGGCGTAATACTTGATTTGCTTTATCATAGACAACAACCCGTTCGACCGCGTGGGCGACAAATGCTGAGTTAATCCAATCTTGTCAATAAAATCCAGATTAGCGTTCACGATGTCGTGAGGCGTCTGCCCGGAAAACACCCGAATCAACAACCCGGCAATCCCTTTCGTGATAATCGCATCACTGTCAGCCTCAAAGTATAATTTACCGTCTTTCAGTCCGGCATAGAACCACACCCGCGACTGACACCCTTTTATCAAGTTGTCGTCCGTCTTGTGCGCCTCGTCCATAGCCTCCAAACCATTCCCGATCTCGATCAGGTAAGCGTATTTATCCATCCAATCGTCATACATGGAAAACTCTTCCACGATTTGATTCTGAATCTCTTCTATCGTCATTGTCTTTACATTTTGAAAATCTGTTCTATTTTCTTCAACCCGGCACAGAACACATCTATTTCCTCCCGGGTATTGTACATGGCTATCGATGCGCGAGCCATCGCGGTTACCCCATAATGTTGCATCACCGGCTCGGCACAAAGCTGTCCCGTCCGCACGGCAATACCCATTTTATCCAACAGCGTCCCGAGGTCAAACGGGTGAATCCCCTCTATCCCGAAAGAAATCACGGAAGACTTTTCCGCCGCTTCCCCGTAAAGGATGATACCGGGAATCCGGCGAATCTGCTCCATCGCGTACCCCAACAACTCGTGCTCGTAACGGGCTATCCCGTCCAAGCCAATCCGGTTCACGTATTCCAACGCCTCGCCCAAGCCAATCACCCCGATAAAATCGGGTGTCCCCGCCTCGAACTTGAAGGGCAACTCGTTGTAAGTCGTTTTCTCGAAACGCACTTCCTTGATCATCTCGCCCCCCCCCTGCCACGGCGGCATCTGTTCCAACAGGCTTTTCTTCCCGTACAACACACCAATCCCCGTGGGACCGTAAATCTTATGACCGGAGAACGCGAAGAAATCACAATCCAATCCTTGCACGTCCACCGGAATATGTTGAATAGCCTGCGCCCCGTCCACCAAAACGTATGCCCCGCGGGCGTGGGCGGCATCTATAATCTGCTTCACGGGATTCACCGTTCCCAGTACATTCGACACGTAAGCCACGCCAACCAGTTTCACCCGCTCGTTCAACAACTTCCCGAACACCTCCATGTCCAACTCACCCTTGTCATTGAAAGGCACCACCTTCAACACCGCTTTCTTGCGGTCGCACAACATCTGCCACGGAACGATATTCGCGTGATGCTCCATCTCCGTCACGATAATCTCGTCCCCCTCGTTGATAAATGCCTCACCGAAAGAGTGCGCCACGAGATTGATACTCTCCGTGGTTCCCCGGGTAAAGATAATCTCCTCGGTGAACGCGGCGTTGATAAACTTCCGCACGATTTCCCGTGCCTCCTCGTTCGCGTCCGTACATTTATTACTCAGGTAATGTACCCCGCGATGCACGTTAGAGTTATAACGCAGGTAATATTCCGTCATCTTATCGATCACGGTCAGCGGACGTTGCGTGGTTGCCCCGTTATCCAGATACACCAGCGGTTTATCATAGATTTTTTCCTCCAGTATCGGAAAATCCTTCCTGACTTGACTTACATCGAACATAATTTATTGCTTACAGTGCATCACACAATTGTGGCACTTCGTTAATTCTCCTCTTAAACGTTTATCCACCAGATTGTCAATCTCCTCCCGCAGAGGTTCCAGTTTCACCCGTCCGACAATCTCATGCGCGAAACCGAACATCATCATCAAGCGGGCTTCCGCCTCACCGATACCCCGGCTACGCAAGTAAAACATAGCCTCCTCGTCGATCTGTCCCACGGTAGCCCCGTGACTGCATTTCACGTCATCGGCATCAATCACCAGTTGCGGCTTCGTGTTCACCTGTGCCGTGTCAGTCAGCAACAAGTTATTATTCGCCTGAAAAGCCTCTGTCTTCTGGGCATCCGGTCGCACGGTAATCCGTCCGGCAAAATTCGCCAGAGCCGCGTCGTCCAACACGCCCTTGAAATGCTGGTTACTCGTGCAACGCGGGGCGATGTGGTCGATAAAGGTGAAATTATCCACCTGTTGTTTCTTGTCAGACAAGTACATCCCATACAGGTTACACTCGCACCCCTCCTCGCTCAAGGCGGCGTACAAATTATTACGAATGAACCCGCCGTAAAGCGAGATCACGTTGGCATCATAACGCGAGTTCCGCTTCTGGCAAACAAACACGCTGTTAATCTGCGACGCCTCTATATGTTGATTCTGCACGTGATAGTATTCAAATGCGGCATTCTCACCGACGACCACCTCCGTGGCATTATTCGACAGGAAAACATCATCCGACAAGGTATGGTCACATACCAGAATCATCGCTTTCGCGTTACGTCCCAGCACCACCATATTTCTCTGGAAAGACATCAAATCCGCATTAGCCCGCATCAGATTCACTATTTGCAACGGACGCTCCATCACCACGTTATCGGGCACGTACACGAACACGCCGTCCTGCGCAAAAGCCGTGTTCAGCGCCACCAACCCGTCCGAGTCAGCCGGACGCGTGTATTGGTCATAGTGTTGCTCGAAAATCTCCTTGTACTTCACGCTCGCCTCGGCAAGACTGCAAATGATTACCCCTTCCGGAATCCCGGGAACACGGTTTTCCTGCACGAACCACCCGTTGATGGTCAGCATCAGATTAGTTTCCAGATTCGGCACATGGCACTTGAACAACTCGTTCAAATCAACACCCTGCTTGATATGTTTCAATACCACCTTGTAATCCCGGTCGAAAACAGGCAACGTATCCGCGTACAGGTAATCTTCCGTCTTGTACGGGACACCGCCCAGCGCCACGAAACGCCCGAACGCTTCCTCCCGGTGACGGTTCATCACCTCGCCGCATCCCTCCCGGAGTAACTGTTGTCCCTCCCGGAAAAGGGTGGCAAAATCGTTATTTATTTTCTCTAATCTCTCCATTGTCTATTACTTACCGGAATGTACTTCCTCTTTTATCCAATCATAACCGTGTTTCTCCAACTCCGCAACCAACTCCTTGCCGGCGGTTTTCACGATTCGACCGTCATACAGCACGTGCACCACGTCGGGCACGATATAATCCAACAACCTCTGGTAGTGCGTGATCACGATCGTGGAATTATCCGGACGCCGCAACTTGTTCACCCCGTTTGCCACGATGCGCAAGGCGTCGATATCCAAACCGGAATCCGTCTCGTCAAGAATAGACAATTTCGGCTCCAGCACCGCCATCTGGAAAATCTCGTTCTTCTTCTTCTCCCCGCCGGAAAAGCCCTCGTTCAACGAGCGGTTCAACAAACGGCTGTCGATGCTCACGAGTTCCATCTTCTCCCGGATCATCTTCAGAAACTCACCGGCAGGATAAGGCGGCAGCCCCTTGTATTTACGCTGTTCATTCACGGCAGTCTTCAAGAAATTGACCGTGCTTACACCGGGAATCTCCACCGGATACTGGAAACTCAGGAATATCCCTTCCCGCGCCCTGTCTTCCGCCGGCAACTCCAACAAGTTCTTACCGTTAAACCAAACCTCCCCTTCCGTCACCTCGAAACACTCCCGTCCCGTCAACACGGCGGAAAGTGTACTTTTCCCTGCCCCGTTCGGTCCCATAATCGCGTGTATCTCGCCCGCGTTCACCTCCAAGTCAATCCCTTTCAAAATCTCCTTCCCGTCTATCGAGGCGTGCAAATTCTTTATCTTTAGTAAACCCTTCATATTCATTTTAGATTTTAGATTTTAGATTTCAGATTCCAACCGCACCAACCGCCCTCGTCCAAAACCATAAATCATAATTTGTCATTCATAAATCGTAAATCTCAAATCATAAATCGCTTCCATATCATCCCACGCTTCCTTCCAAGCTAATCTGCAATAATTTCTGCGCTTCAACGGCAAACTCCATCGGCATTTTGTTGATAACATCTCCGGCGTACCCCTTGATGATCAAGCCGACAGCGTCCTCCGTGGATATTCCCCGCTGGTTGCAGTAAAATATCTGGTCTTCACCGATCTTGGAAGTCGTCGCCTCGTGTTCCACCTGCGCCGTGGGATTAGCCACCTCGAGATAAGGGAACGTATGCGCACCGCATTTATCTCCCAGCAATAACGAATCACACTGCGAGAAATTGCGTGCCCCGTGACAACTTTTCACCACTTTCACCTTTCCCCGGTAGGAGTTGGAACTATATCCCGCCGAAATACCTTTCGACACGATACGGCTACGGGTATTATTCCCGATATGTATCATCTTGGTTCCCGTGTCCGCTTGCTGGTAATTATTCGTCACCGCCACGGAATAGAACTCGCTCACGGAACCGTCGCCCTTCAATATCGTACTCGGGTACTTCCACGTGATCGCCGATCCGGTTTCCACTTGCGCCCAAATCAACTTGGCATTCTCCCCCTTGCAAATTCCCCGCTTCGTCACGAAATTATAGATACCGCCCTTCCCGTTCTTGTCACCCGGGTACCAGTTCTGCACGGTACTGTATTTCACCTCGGCATTCTTCTCGATCACGATCTCCACGATAGCGGCGTGCAGTTGATTCTCGTCCCGCTGCGGGGCGGTGCACCCTTCAAGGTAACTCACGTAACTCTCCTCCTCCGCCACGATTAGCGTACGCTCGAACTGTCCCGTCTTCGCCGCATTGATACGGAAATAAGTCGACAACTCCATCGGGCATCGCACCCCTTTCGGGATATACACGAACGACCCGTCACTGAATACCGCCGAGTTCAACGCCGCGAAATAATTATCGGAATAAGGCACCACGGAGCCCAAGTAACGTTTTATCAAGTCCGGGTGATTCTTCACCGCCTCGGAGAAAGAACAGAAAATAACTCCCCGTTCAGCCAACGCCTCCTTGAACGTCGTTTTCACCGACACGCTATCCATGACCGCGTCAACGGCTACCCCGGAAAGCGTCTTCTGCTCGTCCAAGGGAATCCCCAATTTATCGAAAGTAGCTTTCAACTCGGGATCAACCTCATCCCAAGACTTTTTCACTTCCTGCTTCGGGGCAGCGTAATACACTATATCCTGATAATCAATCGGCGGTATCTCCAATTGCGCCCACGCGGGCATCTTCATGGTCAACCAATGCCGATACGCTTTCAACCGAAATTCCAGCAACCACTCGGGTTCCTCTTTCTTTTGTGAAATCAACCGGACAACAGATTCGTTCAATCCCTTGCCGATCATCTCGGTTTCCACGTCAGAAACAAAGCCGTATTTATACTCACCCTCGGTTACTTCATTCAATATATCGTCTTGTTCTTTAGCCATAACTCATTAATTGAAAATTGAAAATTGAAAATTGAAAATGACAAGGATATACCCCCTGACAAGACCTAATTATTCAATTTGTGCAAAAGTACAAAAAAATATCACCTACCCAATTATCTATGGGGTAGATAATATCTATTACGTGATAAACCGATATTATGATTCAACCGCCGAGGCATAAACCCGCGAACAAGAAAAACTTGTAACCTACCAACCTGCAACGTAGCAAAGCCACAGGAGAAATGCGCCAAAACGCTTTTCATCCGGTCCATAAAGTCGAGCCTTCGGCTCTTAAAGTTCATAAAGTCTATAAAGTCACGGGCGTCCTTCGGACTGTGTTCATCGGCAGCAAAGCTGCCGTAGGTTAAGCACCCGCAAGATCTACGGATTTTACGAACCTTATGGACTTTATGAACCTTTGACTTGAGCAAAGCGACTTCCCATTTGCGTCATTCGGCAATTTAGTGTATTTTTGTACACGAAATAAGAAAGACACGAAACATGAGTGAAAACAAACCATTGACAAAACTATCCACGTTAGGGGAATTCGGGTTAATCCGTCACTTGACACAAGATATAAAATTAAAAAATACTTCTTCCGTGAAAGGAGTCGGCGACGATGCTGCAGTACTGGACTACAAGGATAAAAAAGTGCTCGTCAGCACGGACATGTTGATAGAAGGTGTACATTTCGACCTCGCGTATGCCCCATTGAAACATCTGGGATACAAGGCCGTGGCGACCAACGTCAGCGACATTTGCGCCATGAACGGCACGGCGAAACAGATTACCGTTTCGTTAGCCATATCCAACCGCTTTTCGCTGGAAGCCGTGGAAGAATTATACGAGGGGATTTACCTCGCCTGCGACCAATACGGGGTAGACCTCGTGGGCGGCGACACGACATCTTCCAAAACCGGCATGTGTATCAGCATCACCGTGCTCGGGGAAGCTGACGAGGAAGAGCTCACGTACCGCAACACGGCAAAAGAAAACAACTTAATCTGCGTAAGCGGGGATTTAGGAGCCGCCTACATGGGTTTGCAATTACTGGAGCGGGAAAAAGTGGTATTTCAAGAAAACCAGAGTTCCCAACCGGACTTCTCCGGCTACGAGTACATACTGGAACGCCAGCTAAAACCGGAAGCCCGGCAGGATATCGTCCGCCTGTTGAAAGAAAAAGGTATCAAGCCCACGGCCATGATGGACGTTTCCGACGGCCTCTCTTCCGAGGTATTGCACATATGCCACGATTCCGGTCTGGGTTGCAAAATATACGAGGATAAACTCCCAATTGATTACCAGACTTACAAAATGGCGGAAGAACTGAACATGAACGCCACCGTGTGTGCCCTCTCCGGCGGTGAGGACTACGAATTGCTGTTTACCGCCCCGCTGGAAGATTTCGAGAAATTATCCGCCATGGAAGGAATCAGCATCATCGGGCATACCTGCGCCAAAAGCGAAGGATATAACTTGATCACGAAAGACGGCAATTCTTTCGAACTGAAAGCACAAGGCTGGGTAAATTTTAACCCCGACAACCAACAATAAACGACCGACCATGAGCAAACTGGACAATATATTGGACGAATCTTTACTGCACAGCGCCAGCGGCGACCGGAAAGCCCTCCGCCTGTTGTTGAGAAAAGTCATCCCCGACAGATTCCGCTATTATCACGAGAGCCGGGCAATAACCCGCCAAGAGGAATTTTCCGATATGCTATACAAAATCCTCTTGCTCGAACTGGATGAGGAAGAAGAAGAAAGCATCGAACTGGCTGAACTGGCATACTTGGGCATCAGCGAAAGAATCACGTGTTCCCCGGAAAACATCTACGATTGCGTGAAGAAACGAATCATATTGATGCATTATTTCGCGGACTATTTCACGGATAGCATGATTGAGGTATTTCTGAAAAAATACAGGGCGGACAATCTATTGGAAGCCCGGAAACTTGCGCTGGAATCCCTCGAACGGATGCAGTTATTCGATATTTTCTTCATGGAACAAAACTTCGGCAACCGCATCGACCGGGACGAACAACTCACCGACGTCAGCAATGACATTGAACTCGCTCCCAACCTCTCGGACGAGGAACTGGAAGAAGCCGGACTGATGCACCGGGTGCTGTACGCCTATTTGAAAATGAAGTACAGGGAATAAACAACCCTTTACCCGGGGGAAAGCTACCGCGAAGCATTAAATTAGCCTTTCTCCCGCATCCCGAACACGAGGAACAACATTTCGCCAGCGTGTGTTAAAAAAGCATATACTTTACTAAAACGTGGGCGAAGTGTGGGCGAAATACAGGCGAAGTGTGGGCGATGTCGCCTAACACTCGGGCAACACCCGCCCTAAACCCTTCCTAATCTATTAGCTATCCCTTGAGTTAGGGATACTAAAGTATTGGCAAACGACTTAATTCATGCCATACAGAAAGAAGAGTGCACTTTTTACAGCACACTCTCCATGAAAAACACGTCTGATAAAAAGCACACTCCGGCGAACTATCTTCCCCGGCGACGAAGCCAGATATAGAGTCCGCACAAAACCATGAGTACCGGCAACACCCACATAAACACGATTTTCCAAACGTCCGCCCCGGTCTGTCCTAAATAGAAATCCGTATCCGTGGGTTCGGGTCTGCGAACGTCGATAGGTACTTCCTCGTCCGACATCCAATAGAAAGTTCCCATGATGACGGAAAAGTTGGAAGCCTTGATTCCTTTGCGCCCCGTGCTCAATTCACCGTTACTGATACAATCGGCATCACCGAAAATCATTATTTTCTGTTCTCTGCCTGCCACCTCCCGGGTCAAAGCAACAGTAGTCACGTAGGATTTCTGCACCTCCCCGCTTCCCGAATCCAAAGTCACCGTATCATCCACGAAATTCACGGTCTGCAATTCGTTCCATACTAAAGAATCGGTTCGGAATAACGGACTTACCTTAAAGCCTTTACCCGTGGTATACTCCAACCCGGACACGTTCGGCATAGTAACTACCGATTCATACTTCCGCATATCCGCAAAATGATAAACCAATTCCCCGGCCTCCTCCGTCGGGTAGGCTTGAATAAGTTCCGGCGCGTAATTCTCCGTGGCCCGGACAAGGATTCCCGGAACGAGTTTCACCCCGAACGATTCCAAAATCGGGCTCATCACGTCCCCCCGTTTCGGTTCGCTCAAGATTAAAAGATTGCCCCCGCGGGCAACGTACTTATCCCAATTCACCTGTTCCTCCGGCGTGAACGGGGAGCGCATCTCTGCCACCACAATGATATTCACGTCTTCCGGTACTTCCCGCTCCAACGACACTTCCGCCACGTCAAAACCTTGGTTCATCAGAGCATAACGGAATTTCTTGTCCTTCGTGAAAGCACTGTAATTCCGGTCACCGTCTTGGCGGATGTTCCGTTCGCCATGCCCGGTCAGAAAGCCCACTTTCGGCAATCTCATCGCGAGACGTTTGAAGGCAGCCGTGATTTCGGTTTCCCCCGGGTGATGCATCATATCGTTAAAAGTTCTCAAGAACGTCTTTTCACCACTCTCCCGTTCCAATACCCGGACAAACAAGTTTCCTTCGCCGGAAAGGTCGATTTGTTTCTTGATTTGTTCCGGAGTGATGAATAAATTGGAATCTAAATTAAAAATACGCATGTACTCTTTTGCCCGTTGTTCCGTATTTTTACCCGGGAAACGCTTGTCCATTTCCGGATTGACCACGGTATCGTAATAGTAGACATATTTCATTTTAATATCCGGCTTGAACCGGAGATAATGACGGAATCGCTGTTCATCATATTTCACCCGATCCGGCAGTGCCGTCCACACGTCTTTTTCATCCAACACGTTCACGTAGGTCGTTATCGTCATACCTCCTTCCAGACGTTTGATTACATCCTGACTGTTAGGTGTCAACGTATTCGTCTTGGTTGCCGTCGCGTCATAATAAGTCATCAACGACGGGCGGGAAGAAAGGTATCCCAGCAACATTGCCAGAAACAGCACGGAAAAGTATTTACCGATAGTAGACACCCACGGACTCTTCTGCCGCACGGATTGCATCCGTACCACGGCAAGCGCGAGGAACATCGCCACAACAATAATAAAATACAGCACGTCTTCGCTACAAATCAACCCGTTGACAAATTCATTGCAACGCCCCGATATGGAAAGCCAATAAGTAATCTCCCGTACCAGAGCTACCCCCTGCCACATATCTTTCACGAAATTCAACACCGCCAACATGGCTAAGGTCAACACGGCGGCAACCACTTGATAGGAAGTCAAGCTCGACATGAAAAGACCTATCGCCGCGTACGCGCAAATCAAAAGATACAACCCCAACAAGCCGGAGAGTACCGCCGGAAGGTCAAAGTCCTTCACCACGATTGCCGAAAAAATAATCATTAATACCAGCACCCCGATCAACGCTAACCCGTAGATCATCATCGACAAGAATTTGCCCAGTATAATCTGGGTATTGGTCACCGGCGAGGAGTACAGCAACTTGATAGAGCCGCTTCCCAGTTCCCGGCTCATCAATCCCATGGTAAGCAAAGGAATATACAGGTACAGGTAGCCTTGAATATCCGCGAATATAGAGTATTGAGAACTGGCGAACAGTATCGGGGTAAGGGGAGGGAGGGAATATCCCATCGTTTGCCCTTGGGCTATCTGTACCAGATATTGCCCGAACGCCATACACCCTTGAAAAGAGAAAATCACGAGTATCAACCACGCCACCGGTGAATAAAAAAGAGTTTGCAACTCTGTTCTAGCTATTTTATATATCGTTTTCATTGTATTTGTTTTTAATCTGTCTACTTTTTAGATAATTCAGCGAAAATAGCATCCAGAGAACTTCTCTCCAGATTGATTTCCGTCAAACGCCATCCACGGGCGACACTGGTTTCCACGACCCGCTCCATGACTTCCTGCGCATCGGAGAATTGCAACCGGTATTTCATTCCTCCCAATTCTTCCACGCGCAACACTCCCGGAAGGGATTGCAATTCTTCCACCGGGGGCATAGCTACCAGATTGACCATTATCGTGTTCGGGATGATGTAATTATCAAATTCATCCACGGAACCGGCGAATACCAGCGAACCTTGTTCTATCATGCGGATATAGTCACAGGTAGCCTGTACTTCAGACAAAATATGAGTGGAAAGCACCACGGTACAATCGCGGGCGATTTCCTTGATCAGATTCCGAATTTCCACGATTTGATTCGGGTCCAGCCCATTCGTGGGTTCGTCCAGCACAACAAAATCCGGACGATGGATGATGGCTTGGGCAATACCCACCCGTTGCTGGTACCCACCGGAAAGATTACGGATCAGACGCTTTTGGAAATGGGTAATCCCGCATCTCTCCATGACGTCCCCTACCGCCTTACGTGCCTCGCTATCCGACATCAACCTCATGTTAGCGCTGTAAATCAAATATTCCTCGACCGTCAAATCCATTTGCAATGGCGGTTTCTGGGGCAAAAAACCGATATGACGTTTCGCCTCCACGGGATTCTCCCGCATATCGATTCCCTTGATAAATACGTTTCCTTCCGTTTGCTTCAATACCCCGCAGATGATGTTCATCGTTGTTGATTTCCCGGCTCCGTTGGAACCCAATAATCCATAGATACCATTTTGAGATATTTCAAAATTAATATCCCGAACCGCCCACTGCACGCTATAGCGGTGTGACAAATTCTCTACTTTTACAATTGATTTTTCCATTCTTGTTATTTATACAGTAAATACTTTCGTTTATGCACACGACACCCTGACCACCCGGTAAACAAGCGGTCTTTTGGAGGTACTCCCGAACAAAGTACCTCCAAAAATCAAATACATCTATTGCGGGTAATATCTCATAAAAGTGACGCCGCCGTCATAGTGTTTCTCCCAAATAATCCGGTATAACGTTTCGCCCGGTTTCCGGGGGTCGGTGTACACTTGTACCAGTTTCATATCTCCCGTGTCAAACCCCACGGTGTACACGGCTCCATTCACATAACCGTCTGCCGCACTCGAGAAAGAACGCCCGGAAGACGCCGTCAATGCCAAATGCGTGATATTCCCAGTCACCCCGGTGCACTCGAACACTTTCTCCAACCCGGTTCCACTCGTTGTCATCCGGTAAAGTGTATTCCCCACGGCGAAATAAATGTATTCCGGTCCAAGCACACCTATTTTCCATGCTTGGAATACCGGCGTACCGGATCGCCACAGGCTTGCAATATCCTCCGAAACCTTGAAAGCCGACGTGGGCGAGTACGTGATTTGCGTTTGATATACCCGGTATGTGAATTGTTGCATATAATAATCCCCGTTTTTCTTGTATACAAGATACCACGTACTCTCGGGCGTTATCGTACCGGAATTGAGTACTTCTATTAACTCTGCGTCAAAATTACTCAATGACATATAATTATCCGGCAACGCGGGATATTCCGGGAAAGCGGAAACGACTGTTTTGTCCACAACCGATGCCACAATCAAGAAACGCTTTTTCTCCCGCTCGTAAACCATCCCAACCGGGAAGATTCGGGTAGCCTTGATTTCTTCGCTTCCTTTATCCGGTATATCATAAGGATCATCAAACGTCAACGGCTCGGAAATAAAAGAACCCGTGCAGGGGATGCCGTCGTCATAATTGATGCGGGAGTAAATTTTACCCGACTCGTCCAGCAACAGGCTGATCGCCCCCGTGTTCACGAAGTCTACCGGTTTCAAATTAGCCGGAATTTCAACAAACTCATCCCGCAACATGGTAATTCTCCTGATTGTTTTCTGCTTCACGGTCACCGCTTTCGTGTAATCCTTATCCAACAGTTGGAAATATACTTCATCCAAATTCCACGTCAAGCCGGTCATACGTTCTACTTTCACGACATGCTCACAAGGAAATTCCTCGCCGTCATTGCACAAGGGATAGATATTTTCATGACCTATATATTTAGTCACGCTAAACCCTTTCAACGACTCCCCGAAGAAGTCAATGTCTTCCTTGACATAAGAGAGTTCCACGAAATCGAAAGCTCCCTTTCCCCCGTGATTTCCCATAATCATCACCCCCCGCTCGAAAGGAGCCGCCATTCTTATTACAAACGTGTAGACGAAAGCGCTCTCCCCGCCTTCCCGCCAGATATACAAAGCCCCCGACGTTTCATTCATAAACGTATCCTCGTACACTTCCTTTTCGGCAACCACCTTGCCATCTACCCGCCACTCGTAGGTCAGTTTTTCCGTACCCCGGTAATATGCCCGTGCATTCATTTTCAATTCAGTACCGGGAGATACGGTAAAACTAAAACCGCTCTTTTCTTCCAATACCACAATCTTTGTCCCCGCGTTCTCGTTCGTGATAATGACCGAATCCGGCAGTAAAATAGCAGATGTATTCAAATTGGTTTTGTCGTCCAGACAACCGATGCCGAAAAACCAAAGTATATTGCATAGCCAAAATAATTTTCTCATAATTGTTCATTTAAAAGTTTTGTACTTTTATATCATCTTACCCGGCAATAGGTACTTTCATTGTAGTGCCGTCCACATCCTCACGAGGTTTTGCCTCCAGAGCCCGCTTGAATTTTATCGCGTAATGCCGTTTCTCGGAAGGTGTCAACACCCCGAAATCCTGAATTCCGGTTTCCTCAGCGAAAGCCAAATACTTCAAGTAAGAATATTTACCCAGATAGGACAATTCCACGACTCCACCTTCTTCCCACCATTCGGGACGATCCACCACGTCGGACACGTGCAGTTCGATGTACACCGAATCCCGCGTATAGGGCTCGAAATTCTCGTTCTTCACCAGTTCGAACCTCAATACTTTTACCCCTTCTTTCAGCACCGGCTTCCGGAGAACGGTAATTTCTACCGTATCGACATTCCCCCGTCCCCCGCGAAACACCTGTTCCAACGGCAAATCATAACATTCCGCCGGCAAGGTCGTCATCGTGTCGACCACCGCTACGCGGAATTTCAAATCCCCGGTCAAATCATTCCCGTTGAATTGTACGGGGAAACGGAACACTTTATCGGTCACGCCATCTTTCTCGAAAGCGAACGTGTAACTTCTCTTGTAATAATTCTCCCCCGGATTGCTGCCGAAAGTCAACCGGATATACCTGTCAGGAGAAAATAATTCAGGCTTTTCCTCCTCGCAAGCCACTAAAGCAAAGAATAAAAAAGATATGATATATAGATATTTCATGTCATTGCATTTTATTGAATTAATTACTGTATCGCTGACTCGTTATTCGGTACCGGCATCACTAATTTCCCGTGATGATCTACCGTCACGCCCTCCTCTATTCTCAAGGGCAAGTTCAACCGCTTGTAAACGTAGACCAGATACCCTTCCCCGATAAACTCCCGACGATACTCCCGAACAATAGCTTCACGGAAATTATCGGCAGAAATACCCTCCGACAATTTTAATGAACTGTTGCTCCGGGCATCAGCCATTAAATTAAAAATCTCGATTGCCCGTCCCGGGTTCTTCTCGAAAACACTCTCCGCGGCAATATAATAACATTCCGGGAAACGCAAGACGGGGATGAAATTCTTGGTCGCGTTCATCAACCGGACGTTTCCTCCCATATCCTCGGTCACGTTCCAGTAATATTTCATCAAATAGTCCGCGTAGAATCCTCCCGTGTACCTTACATCCGACAAATTCCCGGCAAATATATCCCGTATCCCGGCAACATTAATTTGCGGTCCCCGCATTCCGAAGTAGAGATCCGTCCAATCCGGATAGTCCGTGCGATAGAGCCCCAATAACATCTCTTTATGCAGGCGGGGTTCGGCGCTGTACACGAACACGGGACAAGCGATAGCACTCGGATAGGTGAAACTGTAAAACTTTTTGGATTCCACCATATTCACCACGGCTGACGCGTAAGTGTACGCTTTATCTTTTTCGCCGGCATACAGGCACACGCGTGAAAGTAACTGGAGCATAGCCCAATAATTAAACCGGAGAGCCCGATACTGGAAAAACTCATCCTTGACGGAAGTCACGTAACCGTCATTCAATGGCAAGCGAGTGGATACATTGTTATATTGGAAAGAAATATAACCTTTGTTGCCTTCCAAGGTATCCATCGGGGCAACGAGGTCTTTCGCTTTCTCCAGATCGGCTATTATATTTTGTAACACCTCTTTGGTCGGTAGCGGAGTATTAATTTTAGAGGGAAAAACAGTCACGTAAGGCACATAGGCAGTGACACCTCCCCCATCCGACACGGGAGCCTGCGCGAATACACGCACGAGTTCAAAGTGCATCATGGCACGAATCGCGTACGCCTCCCCCAGAATCATATTCTTGGTCAAGTCGCCCTCCGGGAAACGGGTTTCAGTGTCCTTATTCAAGTTTTGGAGCAAATTATTCGCCTCGGCAATCACGTTGAAGGCATCCAACCAAATACCGGAGGCAACGCCTTGGGCTGCCGTATTCTCGTATTTGAAGTTAGCGATCTCGTCCCAGCTCTGGTGATTCTCTTTATCCAGAATATAGCTTCCGCCCCAAGCCTCAACAGCACCGAAGGTCAATTCTTTCCCGTATAGATTCTGTCCGCCCATCGCTATATAAAGCCCGTTCAACGCGGCATAGTACCCTTCGGCTTCTTCAAACAATGTTTCTTCATAAATGTCCAGTTCGGAATTGACATCCAACCATTTCTCGCATGACGTGAACAACGTCAACGTGATCAACAAACTTGTCAAATATTTTACCTTCATAATCATACTATTTTAGAATCCCACGTTTATTGAAAAATTAAAACTTCTGGCAAACGGGTAGGAAGTTCCCCTCTCCCGCTTTATCGTAGAAACACGGAACACATCACTCGTGTTAAACGAGAATCTCATTTGCCGTAGAAACATTTTGCGCAATAGTTCCCGCGGCAATTCATAACCCAAAGAGAGTGATTGAAGGCTCAGCGTGTTGTCATCCTGCACGAAACGGCTAGTCGCGTATGTCGGCTTTTCCCAATCCTTTATGCTTTTGAATTTTGCCCGGTCACCCGGCTCTTTCCAACGTTCGGAAAACACCCGCTTGTCCACGTTTCCTTTCAAGTCGACATTCTCGATTTTCCCCTGCAAGGTTTCATTATACTGCTGCCCCCCGTAAGTATAGGTAAAATAAATATCCAGCGTGATTCCCTTGAAATAAAGGTTTGCAGACAACGTCCCGTTGAGCTTGGGTTCACTATTACCACATACCACGTTTTCCGAAGCCAACCACTTCGTGGCAATAGCACCATTCCGATAACGGAACATTTCCTGCCCGGTCTGCGGATCAATCCCCAGCGACTGCATGGCATAAATGGAAGAAGTCGATGCTCCCTCGGTAAATTTAATCAACGGCTTCATTGAAATTTCCTCCTCCACGTAATACCCATGTTCCTTGTCATCCAATAGCTTCTGGTAATTATCCTCTATCTGCTGGTTGTAGGACTTCAGCGCGTCCGAAACCTTAACGATCCTGTTCTTGTTTGTCGCCAAATTGCCGGAAACATAGCATTGAAAATCATTTTTATTCAACACTTTCAACCGCAAACTCACCTCATGCCCCTTGTTCAATATCTGTCCCACGTTCTCTTTGTAGGAAACAAAACCGGAAGAGGCGGGAATATACATATCCGCGATCAAATCCACGGTGCGTCGCTCGTAATAAGCATACGTCACGTCAATCCTCCCGTCAAACAGGCTCACGTTACCGCCCACGTCGGTAATTTTTGTTTTTTCCCATTTCAAATTCCGGTTCCCCATAGCCGCCATATCCACCCCGACACCCGTGGGGTAGACGAAATCATTCCTCATCGTGTAGACCGTGCGGGCTGTTCGTGCCGGGAAATTAGCTTTCCCCGTGATACCGTAAGACCCCCGTATTTTCAGTTCCGACAACCACTTGACAGATTTCATGAATGAATAATTATGGATATTCATCCCCAATCCAAGAGACCAGAACGGAGCAGTCCGGGACTCCGACCCGAAAGCCGAATTTCCATCCAGACGCCCGGTAAAGTCAGCCAGATAAATGTTGTTATATGTATAGTTCATGGAAAGCATGGCACCAAATAAACGGGTTTTCTGTCCGGAACTGATAATAGGTCCCGATAGCTCCCGAGCAAATTGAGGGTTCGTGAATGTTCCGCGGGGAAGGTCCCTCAACGATGTCGTTTTATCTTTGTCCTTACTCTCTTTCCAGTTTATTCCGGCTACCAGATTGATATTGTGGTGACCGATCAGATTGTTGTAATAGAGATTGACATTCCCGTCCATCGTGGTAACCTGCCCGTCACCCAGAACCAGTTCCCCTTTATAGGACGATCCCGCCACATCGTATTTACTGGCATCCGGGGAAGTGAAGTTTTCACTCGTGTTTATCTTGTGCGCCAAAGCTATATTAGCTCGAAGATTCAAAGTATGCGAAAAAAAATACTGAAGGCTGAAATTATTGAGAAATTCCTTGTATTCCGATTCATTATAACTACCTAAATTCGCATCCCATAACGGGTTTGCTTTCCGGTTTCCCTCGATGCTCTCTATCGTTTTCAAGATATTGCCGTCCTCTCCCAAATACGAGTAATAGGGATTCATCACCGTGTATTGGGCAAAAGAACCGTAAGGCGACTCCTCGGATTTCATTCCCGTGTACTGGGACATATTGGTAAAACGAATCTTCTTATAATTATACTGCAATTCGACGCCTATCCCGGAAGTCTTGCGGGACGAACCTTTCATGACACCGTTATTCGCTTGATAGTTGGCATCGAGAGCATAACGCAGACCATTCGGGTTACCACCCTCCAAACGTATCGTGTGCCTGCTGCTCGCCGTGTTGCGCAAAGGTTTCCCAAGCCAGTCCGTCTCGGTACCCTCTTCTATTTTCCGAAGTTTCTGTTGATACACCCGCTCCAGATGAGAGTAACCGTCATACATACCCGCTACTCTCTCAGCTTCCAACTTCTCTCTGGCATTCATCAGGTTATAATCCCTTAAATCCGGTAACTGTACATCCAGACCATAATTGTAAGTAATCAGTATTTCCCCCGTCTTAGGTGCCACGGTCGTGATTACGACCACCCCATTAGCCGCTCTCGAACCGTAAATCGCTGTCGCGGCAGCATCTTTCAACAAGGTGATCGATTCGATACGATTGATATCCAAGTCATATACCTTACTGACAGACACCTCGAACCCGTCCATGATAAATGTCGGCAAATTCGGATCATTCTGCAAGGCTGTTTTGGAAACACTCGCCGCGTCCAATTCCGTCAAACCAATCCCGGAAGCCCCCCGGATATTAATCTCCGGCAACACGTTCGGATTCGAGCCCATGTCATTATTCACCGTTATCCGGAATGAAGGATCCAACACCTGCAAGGATTTCAACACGTTCGTCGGAGATACCCTTTTCAATTCCGCCGCGGAAATGGTTTTCACGTTACCGGTAAAGGATTGCCTGCTGATATTGGCATAACCCGTTATTACCACGTCTTCCAAAAGAACCTTATCCTCCTTCATCACGACATTAATCGTGTCCTTCCCGGTATATTTCACCTCGACCGTTTCCATCCCGATAAAAGAAAAGACCAGCACAACGGTCTTCCCCATATCCGGGAAATTCAAAGCATAGCACCCGTCTTTGTCGGTCGCCGTCCCCAGCTTCATCCCTTTCAATTGCACGGTCACTCCCGGCAAAACGGTCTTCGTTTCATCCACGACTTTCCCCACGATCCGAATCTCTTTTTGCTTTCTTTCGTTAGGGCGGCTATCCTTCTCCCGGCGGATCAAGATCAAATCATTACTGAACTCGTATGTCAAGCCGGTACCTGCAAATATCCGTTTCAACACACTCTCCAACGTCTCGTTCTCCGCTTTCACGGTAAACTTCCCCAAATCCCGCGTCTGATCAATACTGAAAACGAAATTAAAACTCGTCTGTTTTTGAATTTCCCTCAGCAATGTATTAATCGACACGTCTTTCAGGTCGAGATTCACTTTTTCTTGCTGAGCCAGAGTTTTCGCCGTCAACGTGAAGGTGAAAACAAAGATGAATAGAATACACAATCTCATAATCAAAAAAATTTTACGACTTCGATGCCTATATTTTAGGCACGATTGCTTTTTTTTCATAACTTTGTATTTATAGGTTAATACTGCTTGAGGAGTTGGTGGTACAATCGCCTCAAGTTCTATCTATTACACAGGAAATGCTGCAATCATTTCCTGTGTCTCATTTTTGCACGGTCACAGTCTTATCCTTCACGACAAATGTCACTCCCACGATTCGGCTTATCGCATCCAATATCACGTCTATATTCTCGTATTTTTTCAGATAGCCTCCAAAATTATACTGTTTCAACTCCGGATTCTGGAAAACCACATCCACGTCATACCACAAAGCCAACACGTTCATTATATGTTCCAATGATTCATTCTCGAAAATCAGCACGCCATCTTTCCAGCCCGTGTACATCTCCGTATCCACTTTCCTAATGCCGACAAATTTCCCGTCCCGACCGAACTCTGCCAATTCCGACGGATTCACCTCGTATTCCCATGAAGAATTTTTTCCCTGTATCCCGATCCTCCCCTTGACAAGCACGGTCTGTACTTTCTCCCCGTAAGTATTTACATTGAACGACGTCCCGTACACCCGTATCCTCATGGCATCCGTGACGACATAAAAAGGTCTGTCCGTATCCTTTTCCACCTCGAAATAAGCCTCCCCGGAAAGATACACCTCCCGCTTTTCCCGGTCAAAGGTTACCGGGTATCTCAAACTCGTCGCGGCATTGATTTTCACCCTCGTACCGTCGGAAAGTTCCACACTGTACTCCCCTCCTCTTTCTGTACGGAGCACATTATATTCCTGTTTCCCAATTACACCCGAATCCCGGCTGTACATGATTCCCCCACCCGAATTTATAATACGTCCCCCCGTCTTTTCCATGAGCTCTTGATTCCCGTCCGAACTCAAAGCGATTTCAACCCCTCCCTCTATCTGTAACGTGGCTTTCACTCCTCCCGGCAATATCCCGGAAACAATAGCCACATCTGCCTTCTGCTCTTTTTCCAACAACTTTACCCCTATGCACACACATATCAATGGCAACATGACCACCGCCGCGTACTTCAACACTCTTCTTCCCACGCGACGGGAACGTTTATGCCCGATTCGTTTTTCAAAACGTCGCAATAGCTGTTCTTTCCGTTCTTTATCATATATGGCGAATCTGGCACCTATCTCTTGGCTATCTTTCACTTCCCTGTAAAAACGGGCATTCCGGGCAGCATTCCCGATCCATCGCTCCAATTCTTCACGCTCCTCATTCGTGAGCACCCCCAACAAATCCCGTTGAATCAATCTGACAATCCGATAATCATTATAATCCATATTTTTCTCGTTTTACATCAATAAAACGTTCAGGTACCCCAAACGAAGTATCCGAAATCAAAAAATATTTCAATTTTTTACTCAGCTCAACTTGAATACGGTCAGCAGGAAGAACAGATGCCCCATACGCTCCTTTATATATTGTACGGCTTTCACTTTCTGTGTCTTCACCGTGAACACGGACAGATCCATGATTTCGGCTATCTCGGCATTCGATTTTCCCTGCATGTGATACCTGAATATCTCCCGCCGTCTGTCAGGTAATTCCTCTATAACCGCGAAAAGCTCCCGGTAAATTTCCTCCCGCATCACTTTATAAGCAAAATCTTCCTCGTCATCCGAGGTCTCCCGCCGCATCACATCAGCGTATTTCTTCTCCACTCGTTGATGTCTCAACCAGTCTACACAGGCATTTCTCACGGAAGTATACAGAAAAGTTTTCAAACTATTGTAAGACCGGAATTTCATCTTCCCCTCCCATATATCTACAAAAACTTCCTGTACAACATCCTCCGCCACCTCTTTACATTCCACGTATCCCGTGGCAAAATAAAGCAACGAATCAAAAAAATCCTTGAACAAACGGCAAAAAGCATCCGTCTGTCTCTCGTTTATTTGCCTTGTGAATAATATTTCGTCCATTTCCACCAATATCGCTTTCTACAAAAATAGAGATTAAATTTATAAGATTATTCACACGACTTAAAAATATTTATCTCTAAATCTTTCGATATACACGTACCGCCCCAAGCAACAATACCGGACAACAAGAAAAGAACCCAAAATAGACACAAAAAAGAGCCATGCTTTGTTACACGGCTCTCTTAATCTTTAGCGATTGGGATTAGAATCTTCTTTCTCTCGGTGCTCTATAACCTCTATTATCGCCTCCTTCTTCTCTCGGTCTTGCTTTTTTCACAACAATTTTCCGTCCTTGAAAATCTGACTCGTTTAAAGCATTGATCGCGTTGAAACCTTCCGTCTCGTCTTCCATTTCAACAAAACCAAAACATTTAGAATTACCAGTTTCTTTGTCCATAATTACTTTGGCTGAAGAAACAGAACCGTGCTCCGCGAAAAGAGCTTGCAAGTCTTCACTCGTGGTGGCAGAACTTAGCTTTGCAACAAAAATATTCACAATAAAAATAATTAAAATTAATAATACATGTAGAAGGGTACGTAGATAGATATCTTTGGTTTCAACGATAAACAACTATTTAACTTCTACCGCAGCAAATATAACTAATTTATTAATAATCAAAAATTAATATCACTTTTTTTCGCTAATTCCTTAAAATTTATCTCACCCCCGAAAAACGATTGCCGGAAGCCACCTATTCTCCATCTCCCCTATTTTTTTCATCCCCGATTCTATTTTTTCTTTATAATCGCTTGCAATTTCAAAAAATTCCCCTACTTTTGCACCCGTTAAAACATAACGATGGTGCCATAGCTCAGTTGGTAGAGCAAAGGACTGAAAATCCTTGTGTCCCCGGTTCGATTCCTGGTGGCACCACTGAATCAGAGAGAGTTACAAAAGTGACTCTCTTTTTCTTTTTGGTTATTTTTAGGTGTTTTTGACCGTTTTGTCAACCAATTTGTCAACCGAAATATCAACCTATTTTTTGCCGCACCCACCTCAACAACAAGACTTTATTAAAAAAGGACAATCGAAAAATCCATGAATGAAGTTTGTTTCAATTACTGATTTTCCGATTGCCCCTTGTTTAAACCATGTTTAAACCGGAAACTAATCTGAGATTCCTACTTTAATCCCAAGAAGTAATCTCTCTCACTAAAAGAGGGTGATCCGATGAATTTTTCACGTTCACGATAATTTTCATCTGCTCGAAAAAACGCCTTATCTTCTCGTCAATTCCGGAAACATAAATCATCTTTATTCCGCATTCCGCGAGCCATTGGACGAAATAATTCACGTTCCAGTTTTTCACCTCTCTGTTTTTTATAGAAACAACCTTATCATCCTCTGTCGTAATCGTTGACACCTTTATCGCTTTTCCTTCTATATTTCCACTAAGGTGGCAAAGTTGGTTATCTTCTAAAAACAATGCTGCTTTCATTCTTTCCTTTTAATAAATTGTATATGTTATGTTATAAAAATCACACCACTCTATACGGATAAAGGAGCAAAAAGGTTTATTCTTTACACGTTAATCTCATTTATCATTTGGCGTGAAAAGTATATAATTACAGGCAGAAATTATAGTTATTAATAATCCCGACACGAGTACGAACCAAGCAAACGGATTGTCAACCATAAAAACAACAGACACGATTCCATTGATAAGCACAAAAATACTTATCAACAAAATCGGGTAAGCAAGAAACGTATGTGTTACATTCTTGGGGAGTAATAGCAACAATAACCACCCACTCAAAACAAGGGAAGCCCCACACATCAAACTCATATATATCACGCTATTAAAATCACTTCTCGACAAGCACTCCAAACCGTCTTGTACAAGTGGCGTGAATGTCGCGATCTCGTGTATAACTCCCAAACAGACTATCATGATGGATAAAATCTTACTCGCGGGTACCAATTCTATTTTCATATTTCAAGTTTTAAAAATGATAGAACAAATGTATATCGTATATCACTTGCATTATTGACAATAAAGCCATAATTTTGTCCAAAAGCGACAAAGCATGTATATATCGGCAGGTTTATTGAATATACTCATCAAGCAATTTCAAACGCCCACAGCGGAATTTTCCAAGTTATTCGCACAAAGAAAGTTTAACCAAGATACATTGCTAAACCCGACAACAAAAATTGACGCGAACATACTGGGATTATACTTGGAACACGTGGTAAAACAAAGCGGCAATAACAGAATAGGCTTAGAAACAGGATTTTTATTACCCTTTGTCTTAATCGGCAGTATGTACAATATTTATAACCGCAGTAAAAATGTCCGGGAGATTTTCGAGAATCCCGCACCTCTCGACCTCACGGCTAATGATATTCTAACCTACACGAACAGGGAGGACAACGATTATTTCTTTTTTGAAATATCAATGAATCGTGAATTCGCTCAACTATACCCGATAGCTTCCAGGCAATGGATGGAGATGCAATACGGCATTTCGCTTCAATACGCGTATAGTTTCACGGGAAGATATTTATATCCCTCGCGGGCTCACTCGATATACCCCAAGGAAGGCTCGATTGACAAACTCGAAGAGTTTCTATATTGCCCGATAGAGTTTAATCAAGACAAACTATCTCTCGCTTTCAAGCGTTCGGTACTGGATTTACCCATCATTACAGGAAACAA
The DNA here is from genome assembly GCF_022132345.1 of Butyricimonas sp. DFI.6.44. Lineage (NCBI taxonomy): Bacteria > Pseudomonadati > Bacteroidota > Bacteroidia > Bacteroidales > Odoribacteraceae > Butyricimonas > Butyricimonas sp. DFI.6.44. The sequence continues at coordinate 45,190 of NZ_JAKNJD010000016.1, forward strand.
ATCATTATATCCCGTCTTCGAGGACTACATGCACGAGATAAAACAAATGGATACGGAGCAAAGCAATAGTTTGGCAAGAACAGTTCGCCGCTATCTCATGCATAACCTTTCAAATACCGATTTATCTTTCAAACGCATGGCAGAAAAATTCAACATGAGTGAAAGAAACATGCAACGCAAATTAAAATCGGAAGGCACATCATACCAACAGATATTAAATAACCTACGAATGGATTTAGCCCAAGAATACATCAGGGAAAAAGTACCTTTCACAGAGATTGCTTTTTTACTAGGATTCGAGAGTCAAAGTGCATTCAACAAATTCTTTCATAAACAATTTCATACCACCCCCGGTCTTTACTCCGCCTCTTCCGTGTCCAGACAGAACGGATGACCTTCGGGGTCAAGCATCGTTCTGGAAGTTCTGAAAAACAGAGAGGGGAACGCACACGTTCCCCTCTCCCGAGCATAATAATCACCACGTCACCTATCGACGCTCACGATACACGACATCTTTTATTCGCGCGAAACCGTCATATTCCACCCGTTTCGTCACGGTATTATTCACCCCGTCAACCGGATAGAATCCTAACTTGCCCCCGTTATTATCCGGGGCATCCGTGTTATAGGAAGCAACCATCAGTTCATATTGCCGAGCCATAAACTCTTCGGACTGATTGTTCAACTGACCTAAAGAACATTGGCGATACAGGTTGAATTTCAACATCGTCACCACTTCACGATCCCCCAAAGCAATCGTACTCATCGGGTAAGTCGTGCTTGTTCCCAAGTTATGCAAATACACCTTATTCCCCACGGCATAAAACATATACGGGAATTGGGAATGAAAAGCGAAAGCCGTTGCCTTATCAAAATCGGGAGCATCCATATTCTCGTACTTGACTTCCTGCACGAAACCGTTACCGGACATATTAATCCCGTAAACGCGACGCCTTCCCCCGCCATCTTGCAAGACCGCGTACACCAATCCGTTAGAATAACGGGTACTCTCCATATGCACCAACTCCATGCCCGTCTTGAAACTGAACAAACCGCTTTCCGGATCAGGCAACGGGGTTAAAGTCTGCATCGCGTCATCATCACTGTAATTGTATTTCCACCCCACGAACCTCCGGTTATCCGTATCATACAACAAAGCTGTCGACGCATTCCCCGGACGAGCCATACTCACGCCGACATACGGGGCAACCTTGTATTCCGGTGCTTTTCCCCGTTCAGAAGTATTCACGGGATACTCGAAAGCAGCCCCGGCAGAACCCAGCACTTGCGCGTAAGCATTCCCTGCATCCGTCACGCAAAAGCAAGCCAAGGCTCCCGCCGTACTGCTGTTATTCACCGACGTGTAGCACACGACACGCTCATCCGCGGGGGGAATGATAAAATCAATATTATTGATATCCCACGAAACATCCGTCTTGAAGGTTTCCCGATCCAACTTATACGTGCCCTCACCCGTCATCACATAGATCACGTCATTAGGACTCGCGAAAAGATTCGGGTAAAAACCGATACCTCTGGCATGCTTCAAATCCGGCAATCCCAACGGCGCCAACAGGTCATAAGCCGGGATAATCCGCTCCGCGGAAATAACCGAAATCATATCCATCCGCACACGTTCTTCCTCCCCCTCGTCACAAAGCACCATCCACCCCTCATAGGTCGGGGACGACACCTTTATGTCGAAAGTAGCGGAAGCCTGTATTCCCGAACGCTTGTCCGTCACGGTAAACCACCCGATATACGTGTCCGCCACGAAAGCCGCCAACGTATCCAACTCCAGTGTTTTCGAGGGATTCAAATCCACCCATCTCTGCCCGGACACCATGACGCCCCCGGACTTTTTCTCGATCCTGTAACCGAATTCGAAATTAGTGTTATCCGCCCCGATCTCCCCTTCCAGCGAAGAAACGATCTTCGGTTTCACGACAATATGATCGGAATTTCCCAACACCTCAACCACCTCCGGGATATTCTCGATAGTTATTTCCGCCACCTCGTGGTACTCGTAATTTCCCTTATCATCAAAACAAGCACAAAGGGAAAAAGCAAACAAAAACAATATAATACGATTCATTTTCATAACATCATTTTTAAATATTATTCATACCGGGAATAATCCACCGCGTAGGAAGGAGCAAGCTGCATATACTTCCCGTCCGAATCCGATACCGGGGTTCCGGCATCCGCTTGTTCCTGCAAATACTTCTGCACGGTCATGGCAAAAAAACTAAAACGACCGTACTGCACCTTAGCCCCGGCATACCCCGCGTTACTCCAATCCGCGGGAGTCAAACCACAAGCCGCGTTAACAACCAGATACTTCTTGGGAGTCCAGTCCCCGAAAAAGCTCCCCCCGAACATCGACCAATAACTCGGCTCCGTGTACATCTCGCTCAACGAGAAAGCGAACACATCCCCGTGAATCATCTCACCCGTCGCCGTATAAGCACTCGTGTTCTTGTACTCCGGGAAATAACACTTGAAATACTCGTTATCCTCCAAGCGAAGAGCCAAACGCACCGTTCTCTCCATCAAATCATCCGTGCGGTAAAAACGCACCCGCACGGATGCCGTACTGGCTCCTGCCGGAACCACCACCGTATCCAGATCCAACTCGTAATGCTTCCCCTCCACGGCTGTCGTTCCCGCCTCGTCTATCACCACTTTGAAAGGACGGTCATAATCCACCACCTTTCCCATCGTCCGCACGGTAGCCGCAAGCATCACGCTCTTTACCGAGGCTTGCGCCGACACGAACGAATAAGAAAGCGAATCCGCGTAAAACTCCGTGGTACTGCCGTAAATATAACTCGTCACCCGTTGGAAATAAATTCCGGCATCATCCGTGGTAAAAAACGGGATATCCTGCTTCTCGCAAGCGCTCAAAATAAAACACAATCCCGCACCCCATAATATATTTTTCCATTTCATAATCTTATCCTTTTAACGATTAGCAATTTCACCGGAAGGCATTGGCAGCACGTAACGTTCCTCCCTTGCCCCGTAAGTACTGGTATCATACCCGTTCTCGTCACTGTTTATATTAATATACAAACGCTTGTACATGAAAAAGATTTGTCCTTCCCCTATAAACTCCCGCAAATACTCTCCCCGCAACCGTTTCATGAAATCATCTTCCGAAACCGCCGTCAAATTCGGCAATCCCCTCCGCACACGGGCTTGATTCAGCCACTCGTACCGATCCGCCAACACTGGCTCACATTCCGCCGCGATATAATACACCTCACTCAAGCGAATCAATGACATGAAAACAGCATAGAAATACTCCGTTTCCGTCGTCCCGCTAGGCTGGTCGATTCCCTTGTACTTGATAAGCACGTGTCCGCTCTCTCCCACCCCGGAAGCAATCTGCCACCACGTCTGGAAACGGTAATCCTGTGTTTCTCCCGCGAAAAGATTCGTGTTCACGAAATCTTTCCGGGGATGCAGGTAATTATTCCCTGCTTGTTCCGCGCTGAAATAACCGGTATAAATATCCTTCCTGTCTTTCTTGTAAATACCCGCCAGCACTTCCGTCGAAAACACCCGATCGGGATTCGTCTGGTTTGCCAAAAGCTTGTTCGGGTCTACCGCGGGAAAATGTTCATCCACCCTCGTGTCCGTCAGCAACTTTCGGGCAGCAGCTAAAGCATTCGCCTGTTCTCCCGCGTACAAGTACACCCTTGCCTTCAACGCCTGAACGGCATAATAATTCATCCGCAACTGGCGATAACGCGAATACACGTCTTGATCTTCCTCGAGGGAAGCCATAGGCCCCTCCGCGATAACCGGATCACTATCCGACAACAAACCCTCCGCCTCGTCCAAATCCCGCAAAATCTTCTCGTGAATTACCGAATCGGCAGGCAACAACGGCAAGGCTACCACTTTCGACGACTCGTTATAAGGGATTGATTCCGCTTGCGGTTGGAGCTTATAGACCGGACCGAACAAACGCAACATATCAAAATGCAAAAAGGCTCGCACGGCAAGCATCTCCCCTTTCAGCACCCGCGATTCCACCGTCGACAACACCCCCTCGCTCTTGTCGATATTCTCCAGTACCACGTTACAATTCAATATCGTGTTATAAGCCGCCGTCCACGTGTTCGACAACTCCGTTTCCACCGAATTATCCGTGTAAGCGAACGTGCTCAACGCCGTCAGATACGTGTTCACCGACAGCGGCTGATAACGTTTCGATATCACATCCACCAACTCGTAAGAAAGATTCTTCCCGTAAAGAGCCGCGGACGCCATCTTATTGTAAATCCCGTTCACCGCTGTATAATACCCGCCTCTCGTGGCGAACAACTGTTTCTCCGATTGCTTGTCCTTGGGTTGCACGTCCAGAAAATCGGCACACCCGACACTGCACGCCAACATCAACCCGCTCCAAATTATATTTCGTAATCTCATACTCATCTGTTATTAAAAATTAAACGAAAGTCCTGCCTCCATACTTCTCGCGAAGGGATACGCTATACCCCTCTCCGACCGAATCGTCGATGCCCGGAACACGTCACGCGCGGATGCCTGTATCTTCAAGCTACTCAACCCGAGCTTCTTGATCCACCCGTCATAGAACTCGTATCCCACGTAAACCGACTCCAGTGTCAACACGTTCTCCTTCTGCACGAAACGGGAAGACATCGGGGTACTCTCCGCGCTGGCGATATCCTTGAAACGCACCATATCCCCCACTTTCTGCCAACGCTCGTACAGCGCACGCTTGTCTTGATTCCGGTTCAAGGCACTCCTCGAGATATTCTCCACCTTGCTGTACAACGCCTCGTTGAACACGTCCGCCCCCATCTGGTAACGGAAATTCAGACTCACCGACAAACCTTTCCAGTTCAACGAGGTACCAAGCACCCCCTCCACGTCGGGACGGGTATTCCCGCAAATCACCTCGTCGTCATAGGAAAAATCATAAGTATAACTGCCATCCTTGGCATAAAACAACTCTTTCCCGTTCGAAGGATCAATCCCCGCAGACTTCACCGCCCAAATATCATCCGGGTCTGCCCCGTCATAATACCTCACCGTGTTCGCCCCCTTTCCACTGGCGTTCAACGTGGAAAGCTTATTCCCGATCTTGTCAATCTTACTCTTCTGCGTCCTCACGTTAGCCCGAATCATCCACGAGAAGCGCTCCGCGAAATTCTGGAAAATATAGTACGACACCGAAGCCGTCAAACCTTGCGACACCTGCTCCCCGGCATTCGTCATGTACGTCGGCGTACCGGAAGAAAGCGGGGTACTCACCTTAATCAATAGCGGGTCTGTCACCTTGTAATAATAATCCGCCGTCAGGGAAAATCGCTTGTTGAACAACGTCACGTCCAACCCGATATTCTTGTCCACGGTAATCTGCCACTCCAAATCCGGGTTCCCGACCTGCGACAACACGGCTCCCAGCCCGAAATAGTTCATCGCCCCGTATTGAAACGAGTACGTCAGCAACGACTGTGCCGAATCAAAACTCTGGTTCCCCGGGTTTCCGATCGACGCCCTCAACTTCAACAAGTCTATCCATCCCATGTGATTCATGATAAACTTCTCCTTGTGCAAATTCCATCCCAGTCCCACCGACCACGTCGTGTTATACTTCCGGGAGGTACCGAAAACCGACGACCCGCTCGCGCGCAAACTGAAATCCATCAAATAGCGGTCGTCAAAAGAATACCCCGTGTTGAAATACCCGTTCACCGAGCGGGACACGGACTCGTAATAAGTGGGCGTTCCGTTTTCGGGGTAACCGTTCGAGAACGAGGGATAAGAAAAATCACCTTCCGGGAACCCTTGCGCCGAATACCCTTGCGTGAGCGACTTATTGCTAAAAACATTTCCACCCGCCACCAGATTCACCCGGTGTTTTCCCAACAACTTCGCGTAAGTAACACTCAATTCCCCCTCCACCTGATTCGTCCGGGTATTTGCCGAGCGGTATTCCCCCTTCTTGATGGCCTCCACGTCCTCGTACCGGGTATCATTCCGGGAATAAAACTTCTCCGTGTCGTCATTCCCGTAAGTAATCCCCAACCGGGCACGCACCCGCCACTCCGCCGTGGGGAAATATTCCGCCATGAAATAATTACTCAACGAGAGGTTCTTCCCCTCGTCCCGGCTATTCTGACTGGCGTTCCACAACGGGTTTGATGCCTTAAAGAAATCATTTTTCTCCAACCATTTATCCACCGTCCCTGAATCATTATACTTCTTGTAATACGGATTCGCCGCCGCGTACTCGCTGAATGCCACGATTGGGTTCTTATAGTCGGTCGATGTCAACGAGAATTTATTCGAGAACTGGAATTTCGACACCCGGTAAATCAAATCGATATTACCGCTGATCACACTCCGGTCGGACTTTTCCATCACACCGGAAATCCCGTTATATCCCGCTCCCAGCCCGAACAGGAAATTTCCTTCACCTCCCTGCACGTACAGGGAATGTTTTTGGTTTACCCCCACCCGCAAAGGCTCAGCCAACCAATAGGTATCCACGCCACTCTCGATAGCCCTCAATTTCTCGTTATACAACTCGTTCATCTCCACCTCGCTTACCGCCGACCAAGATGCGGGTTCATACCTTCCCGCCAATCGTTCGAACTCCAACTTCTCCCTAGCGTTCATCAAATTATAACTCGACAAATCCGGCATCGACAGATTCATGTTCCCGTTATAACTTACCTGCAATTTCCCCGCTTCCGGCTTCACGGTTTCCACCACGATCACCCCGTTTGCCGCCTTCGACCCGTAAATGGCTGTCGAAGCCGCATCTTTCAGAATCGTGATCGACGCCACCCGGTTAATATCCAAGTCATTAATTGCCGCCAATGTCGACTCGAAACCGTCCAGTATAAAAAGCGGTTGATTCGGGTCGGCATCCAATTCATCCCTCAACCCCAACATACTCGACTTCCCCCGAATCTCCATGTTCGGCAACCTGTTCGGGTCTGAGCCGAACTGGTTATCCTCGATAATCGCGAAAGCCGGGTCTAACGTCTTCAGGCTTTGCAGCACATTCTGCGTTCCCATCGTCTTCAATTCTGCTGCCGAGTACGTGGACGCCGATCCCGTGAAACTCTCCTTCTTGCGGGTAAAGATTCCCGTCACCACCACGTCCGCCAGTTCCACCTCGTCCGCCTGCATCACGATCGAAAGTTCCTTCCGCACCTCCCCACTCTTTAACCGTGGCAACTTCACGCTCACCGTCTTCATCCCGATAAAAGAAACCACCAGAGTAGCCGTGTCCGCGGGCAGTAACAACTTGAACTTTCCATCCACATCCGTGGCAGTCCCCACCAGCGTCCCCGCCAAACGTACCGTGACTCCCGGCAAAGGCACACCTTTATCATCCGTCACCTTCCCCTTCACCTCCTTACTCTCCACGCTGGTTGAATCCCTCCCCCCGGCATTAGCCAACAGCGGGAATCCCAACAGCAAAACCATAAATAACCGGATAATCACGATTACCGCCATCTTCCGAGGTAATAACTTTCGCTTAAAAACTTTCCTGTCATAAGTTTTTTTCATAACTTTGATTGTTAATTAATTAATAAAATTGATTTACACAAGGGGGTGATATTCAACGTTTCTCAGGCATAGAATACACCCTCTATTTTATTTTTCCGTTTGCACGATAGCAACATTCCATTCAAGAAGAATCTTTTAATCTACAATCATTCATAATTTCGTAATTTTTTTTCATTTTATTTGTTATTAGTTAAATCACTACCCACCTCTTTTCTATAAAAAAGGATAAAAAACTTACTTAAATTATTTCTCATTTCATTTTATCATATATTTATAATTAATTCGGAGAATTATTTAATTTATAATCCCCAACAACACCCACTTTAGTTCTTGTTTTTACCTCAAGTGAAGATATATATATCCTCACTTGAAAGCCGATTTATTCTTTTCTTTATAAAAAATTGAAACCATGAAATCGGAAATAGAGTTATATACTGCTCAAAAAGTAAAAGAACGCAGATTAAAACTAAAAATTAGCCAACGTTATCTAGCGGATTGCCTCAATATCAATCAACGATATATTAGCAAAATTGAAAATCCAGAATATGACGAAGCCTATAACGTTGATCATTTAAATGACATTGCCGTCATTCTTGAATGTTCCACACGAGATTTTTTCCCAGAGAAACCATTTAGAAGTAACAAAAGAAAACAATAAATATTTTTTCTACAATTCACATTTACTAGTAGTAAATAAGTTATAAGAAATTGTCCTTTTTTCATTGTCTTGATTTAATTAGAATTTTTAGAATAATGTCCATATCTATTTTGTCTATTACCAATACCTCAAATCATATTAAGTTCACCTCTCCCACTAACATATTACTTCAAACCCATTCTTTTGCACTTTTCCGCAAGTAACACAATTACACAACCTAGAACTCTCAAATTCTTCAACAAGAATACCACGAAGATATAGTTTAGAAAAATCACCTCCAAATAATTTAACAAAAATCTTCGTCGTGACGAAGTATGTCGATTCTGTTTATAACCTTTCTTTATAAAAAATTATACCATGAGAACAACAATAGATAAATACATTATCCAACGAGTAAAAGAAATCAGAAAAGCTAAAGGAATAAAACAAGAACAAATTATGGATCGCATGGGCTTAAGTTCCACATCTACATTTGTTTCCCAAGTCGAATCAGAAGATTATGAAGAAAAGTACAACATTTATCATTTAAACGAACTTGCCAAAATTCTTGACTGCGACATCGCAGACTTTTTCCCCCGCCCTTACCAAGAAGCAAACAGCTTACAGGAATATCGAAATGCAAAAGAAGAAGCAAAAAGAAAAGCAAAAGAAAAACGAGAAAAAGAAAAGAAATAAGAGTTTGTTTGAACCCCAAATCCTTTACACAATGCTACCCTTGTAATTCCCCAATGGAAATTTACCAAATACCCCGATAAAATCAATCACCTACAGAGAACCCAATAAAGATATACCCAAATAATACCGTAATCATACCCTACCTTCAGTCTTCCTCCGTTTATCTTGTGGAGCTCCTATTATCCCCAATATAGAAACCCCGGAGTAAAACGATTCATACGCCGCATATAGGTTATGTCTTCCCTAGGACTTCGGTAGAATTACTATGGGATTTCAGAGATAACTACTAAAGTACAGATTCTTTAATCACAACCACCAAGGAACTTTTAACTGAAATTATCCTTGGCGATTGCTTTTAACAGATTACTGTACTCTACTGGAAACCTACAATATTCCACTTATATTGTCTAATAAAAAAAGACTAACTTTACTATCAAATAAAAAAGTCTTCGGGTATTTAACACATCTCATTGCTATTATTCAACAATTTCATGCTCCGAATAAAGTAATTTCAAATTCGACTCTAAAATTCTAAATCCACTACCATGATCGTGAGGTTTACCTTTTTTGGAGCCAGACTTATAGCTACCGATTCGAATATCATACATAATTTTCCCAGTATCTAGTAACTCCAAAAACCTTTCAAAAGAAGAATTCATGTATATATCAGCTCGATTAAAATAAAATTCTTCAACCCCATCTTTATTTCTTGTTTCTGCAGTTACATAAAACAAATTTTTAAGTTTACGTTCCAAACAACGTTTTATAGCTTCATATGTATACCCTACACTATTATCTATTAACAATTTCGTGTTGATATCAAAAATGCCAATCGTTATTCTCTTTTCGACAGAATTATTCAATAGTCTAAATGAATAAGCATTCGCATACGTGTTAAAATTTGAAGCAAACATCGAAGTGTGTAATCTTTTTAAAGAAGGATCCTCGATATAAGCCGTCCCATAACGATCTTTTAAATAGCCATTCGCTTTAGATGGAAACGTTGGACTCTTGGTAAATAACGTCACATAAGATTGAGATACTTCACGATGCGACTTTATTTCATAACCTGCCAAATCCGGTTCATCTATATTATTTTCAACCACACCAATATAGTCCTCAAAAGTTTTTCCTATACCCGTATTATTTTTTCTTCTACTTGGGACATATCCAAGCTCTTTTACTTTTTTAAACTGTTCAATAATAAACTCCTTATTCTCCATATTCAATAATCCTCTCTATTAATTGGTTTATAATTTCTTTCCCTTCTGCTAAATCTTCTGTCGTTAGAAACAGTTGCTCTATTGGATAATTAAACACCTTACACAATTCATAAATTTGTTTTAATGTATATTTATGAGCGAAATTTAAACTTTCAATATTTCCAACTTGTCCGTCACTAAGTCCTAAAATATCACCTATTTTCTTCTGGCTCAAATTCATATCATTCCTCTTATTCCGTAAGCGATTAATGATCTCCAACTGATATTCTGTTTTCCGCATATTTTTATTATTTTTGTTCAAAAATAGAGTTTTATCCTGCCTTATTTACCCTCAATATGAGTGTATTTATTGCAATTAAAACCTCAAAATGAGAGTATCGATTCAACTTACCCAACCATGTATAAAAGAAAAGTAAATAATAAATGGAGTTTTAGAGAAGCAAATACAAAAGAATTTACACATTGCTATCATACATATCCCGCAATGATGATTCCCCAAGTAGCGAGAGAATTAATATCTGAATTCAAACCCCATGGCAAGCTAAATCTATTATTTGATCCTTACATGGGCAGTGGCACATCTTTAGTTGAAGCATCTATATTAGGTATCAATTCAATCGGAACAGATCTTAATCCACTAGCAAGACTAATGAGTAAAGTAAAAACCACTCATTATGACGAGAAAACATTATCCTATTTACTTACTGTATTACAAGCTGAAATCTTCTGTTATAAGGAAGAAAATGTAAGGCAACAAAATTTCGACAAAATCTCAAATTATTCATACTGGTACTCAAAGGATAATTTATTAAAGCTATCCTATCTTTCTCAGATAATTGAGGAGCACGTCGACTCTGAATTTGTCGATTTTTTTAAAATCGCACTATCTGAAGTCGTACGTGAGGTTTCTTTCACAAGAAATAGTGAATTCAAAAGATTTAGAATGCCTATAGATAAAATCAAATTATTCAATCCTAATACATTCAAGTTATTTGAAGAAAAAGCATCAAGAAATTTAAAAGGTTTAAAAGAATACAATTCGATCCCTCACCGCCCATGCACAATAATAGCTGACTTTAACAGTACAATTGATATACCTTCTGATATCTTACCAGATAATAGTGTCGATATCGTCGTAACTTCGCCTCCCTATGGAGATAGTCGAACGACTGTTGCCTATGGACAATTTTCAAGATGGGCAAATGAATGGTTCAATTTTGAAAATGCACAAAATTTAGACAGCATTTTAATGGGTGGAAAAAAATGTAATCAAGCTACTTTTCAAAGTAATTCAATCGCAGAGGAATTAAACTGTATTAAAGCATTAGACGAAAAAAGATATTTTGAAGTTATTTCTTTTCTAAATGATTATCATGAATCAATTAAAAATGTAGCCAAAACAATTAGAAATGGAGGAACTGCTTGTTACGTTGTTGGCAATCGAAATGTTAAAGGTACGCAGATTTCCTTAGATTTCTTTACAGCAGAAATGTTCGAAAAATATGGATTCAAACATAAAATAACCCTAGTACGAGAAATTCCAAATAAAAGGATGCCTTCTAAAACAAGTCCTACGAATAAAACCGGGAAAAAAGTTAGCACTATGAATAATGAATATATCGTAATTCTTGATAAAATATAATCACAAAAAAAGCCTAAAATAGACATTCAAGTATTCTTAGGCAGAATTAAATAACAAACAATTAAGCCCATATATTATCGATCAATACTGACATTCTCTATTTTCAAAACAATTGTAGCAATAACAATATAAGATCACCATAAATTCAATATTTCTGTTTATTTGGTATTACTCCACGGACTCCTCCTTTCGGGTTCTCTACATCACCTCTATATCTTGGAATAAGGTGCATATGTACATGAAATACCGATTGACCAGCCGACTCATTCACATTGACCCCGATATTATATCCATCCGGATCATATCGTTCATCGATTATTTGCTTTACGTGCCTCAATACATCCTGCATCACTTGAACTTCAGCACGAGAAAGCTCAAAATAATTAGCTACATGACGTTTAGGAACTATCAACGCATGCCCCGGACTCACAGGAAATCCGTCATAAAAAGCAACACAGTTTTCTGTTTCACAAATAATCTCAATATCCTTTTCTAAATTACAGAAAGGACATCCAGTAAGCTCTTCACTCATAATCAAATGTATAATTCCATGACTCAAATCCCATGTTCATTGCAATTTGAACCATCGGAGAAAATGTCTGATAAAAAACTTCACGGAAATGAAAATCATCCATACCCACTAATTCATTCGGAGTATACCCCAATGACAGATAATCTTCCAACACCGTTTTACTTTTGTCCGATGCCAAATAAACACGTAAAGCCTCATGATGAGCATTTGCCAACTTGGGAAGATAAACATCTAGTAATGGTAACTTATTGCTCTTCGATGAATTAATACTTGGGTCTGCCGGTAACAAATTCCAAAGCAAATCGTGAGAAACAAAACTCCACGGAATAAAATGATCCAAATCATAACTCCCCACGTGCAATTCCCGCCCTGTATAAATACACGTTAGTTGACCATTCGCCTGAATCACGGCATTCCAAAACGCACGTTGTTTGGTAAGTGAATCCCGACATTCGGGTTTAATTAGTTTATTCGGAATATTGGGCACATTGGGATTACGAGTTTGTAAAAACAACGTAAGATTCCAATAAGCAAAATCCATCAAAATCCGGCAATTATCGTTCAAATAATCACTCCAAGCAGGATTTATCTCAACCCACCATTCATTTACCTCTTTTTTTAACGCGTACAAACAAACATTTTCAAATGCTTGGGAACGCTCAACCACCTGTTTATCATCGGATGTATCTATCCACGGACGAAGAAATCGAAACGGAACATTCAAAGTAAAAACACGCAACAACGATTTAATTTCTTTTCGATACAATTCTTTCCTCAAAGTATCTACAACATCTTTTTTACTTGAATCTATCGGAATCCCGGTCAATATTTGAAGCTGCTTAACCGCCATATACATAGAGTCACTTTTCCCAAAAGAAAGACGAAAATAATGAACCGGATACCACGCATTAGCAACCATCAAAATGATAATATCCCAAAATTTTATACGTGAGCTCCCCGTCCCCACGTATATTTCTAAAATAGCAATAAACCAATAATATTTATATGTAGCGACGGTCGAATTAAATATCCGTCCCAAACAATTGGTTGTTAATACCTTTGATGAAGGAATTTCCATACTGTTTCTTTTATTACTTCATTAGAGTTTACACTATGCTAACATACACAAAATGGCCAAGTAAACAAAGTTTATTTGATAAATTCTGCTTGCTATAATCTGCAAAGAAGTTACATTTTGCATGAAAGTAGAATGAAATATTTCTCCAACACTCTTTACTCTCCCGATATCAACTATTTCATGACTATCAAAATCCATCTCAAGATCAAAAAAGGTTATGGATTTCATTAGCTATATTATACTTATATTTTCTATTCAAATGTTGATACACAGACTGTAATTATTAGAACGAATTTCATCTAATTTCTGTATTTATACTCTTTGTTATATACTCAATACATCATATAATATACAAAAATCATCATTCTTGTTTATTTTATGATGTATTGATTGATATCTTATCTCAAGATTATTGGCATAAAACGAGTATTCACATATTTTCCCATTATCCCCAGCATCCATTTTATCTTTGTGTAAACAGGAAAAACAGATAATCATATAGTTGTTTTCCTCTACATTTCATTTCTATAATGCACTATATTTGCAGCATAATAGAAACAAAATAAAGACATAACCTTCCTAAGATTTAATATACCACAAGATTTTTTGAATGAAGTTTTCTCCTTATCGTAAATTTATAGTATTTTTGAATAACAAATTCATCCTTGAACGAGAAATCTTATGCACCCAATTGGCATCACTAAAGAAGAAATACAGACAAGGCAATACCAGTAGACGATATTAATAATTCATTAAAATTAGAATATGCTCACCAAACAAGAAATACTTCAACTCCTAAACGACACAGAATGTCATAGAGTAGAGCGAACAATATCCAAGAACGATATGGATAAGTTCTGTCAGGCGATATGTGCTTTTTCCAATGACCTTTCAGGTGACGGAAAGAATGGTTACTTGATGATTGGTGCATACGACAATTCAATTTTATGAATATGACGATCGTATTGAAATACAAAATCCGGGAGGACTATATGGTAAAGTTAGCCCAATAAACTTTCCCAATGTAAGTGATTATAGAAACCCGTCCATTGCAGAAGCGATGAAGGTATTGGGGTACGTCAATCGCTTTAGTAGAGGAGTCTATAGGGTTCAAAAAGAATTACAGGAAAATGGTAATGGAGAAGCAATGTTTGCTCTCTCTCTCCATACTGCTTTTAGGGTAGTTGAAAATGTATCGAAAAAATACTTTGAGGAAGGCTTTGGAACAGACACACAAAAAACATCCAGAAAACATCCAGAAAACATCCAGAAAACATCCAGAAAACATTCAGAAAAATAAAACAACCCAACAACAAATAATTGATGCAATCAAAGCAAATCCAACTATTACAAGAAAGGAATTGATTTACCTGTTAAACAGTACCGAGGGAAGTATAAAACACCACTTATCTCAACTAACCAAAAAGGGCATAATTAAAAGAGAAGGCTCCGACCGAACGGGTAAATGGGTCGTGACTGAATATCAGCAATAAAAGCTATTACCTCAAAAACTAACACCTTTTTCTTCTAATTCAGTACTCTAAAATCTCTCCTTCGAGATTAAAAACCTATATTTGAAACCTGAAAGAAAAATGCTTCTTATCAGTTTTAATATCAAAGTATATATTACGATTAAATGTTAGCATACACATACATAAGCAAATGGAACTTCAGACTCCAAGAGAAGCCGATACCTCAAATAAAGGATTCACGAGATGCTATCGTGCGTGTCACGCTTGGAAGTATTTGCACGAGTGATTTACACATCAAACACGGTAGTGTACCTCGTGCCGTACCGGGCATTACCATTGGGCATGAAATGGTGGGTATTGTAGAACAAACGGGAGCCGACGTTACTACCGTGAACCCCGGGGACAGAGTGGTCGTGAACGTGGAAACCTTCTGTGGAGAGTGTTTTTTCTGCAAAAAGGGATTCGTGAACAACTGTACCGACCCCAATGGCGGTTGGGCTTTGGGGTGCCGCATTGACGGCGGACAGGCTGAATACGTCCGTGTTCCCTATGCCGACAGCGGACTCAACCGCATTCCCGATGCGGTAAGCGATGAACAGGCTCTTTTCGTGGGCGACGTGCTTGCCACCGGATTTTGGACTGCACGTATTTCGGAAATCACGGAAGACGATACCGTACTTGTCATTGGAGCCGGCCCCACCGGAATATGTACCCTGCTTTGCGTGATGCTGAAGAAGCCAAAAAAAATTATTGTTTGCGAAAAGTCCCCGGAAAGGATTCAGTTTATCCGGGAACACTATCCCGATGTACTGGCGACCGAACCGGAAAGATGCAAAGAATTCGTGCTTCAGCACAGTGACCACGGGATTCCAACTCTGTATCCAATTCATGAAGCATGACATTGCTCAGCAAGGGGCTCAATGGGCCCCTTGGACAGTTCCCCGTACACAGCTTTTGTTGTGCCCCCTACCATTACCCCACCACGGAGGTATTTAAAGTTCAGACCTTCCCCGAGTATCGATTTTTTCGAGTACTATGTCCTCTGCTGACTTCTCACAGCGAGTTTTCACTCCGTGCTTCCGAAAAAAACATCCGCACGTCTGTGAAACCTCCCCAGTTAAGAATACTTATAGGATTTATCCTGCATAACTCCCACTTACTTTGTCAATCAGAATACTAATTTTTCAAATTTGTGAGAAAGCTTCTCACAAATTACAATTCATATTTCATCCGTTTCTAGCTGACGACTAATGATTTTTCTTAATTCCTCTTTATCTGGAAGATATAATTGATACTTGGAAACAAACAATTGACTACTCATTCCATAAGTAGCATATTCAACCAAAAGTTCATCTTTATCTTTTGATAAAATAATTCCAACAGGAGGATTGTCCCCTTCGTAATTCTCTTCTTTAGCAAAATATCCCATATACATATTCATTTGTCCAATATCATCGTGCTTTACCTCGTTAATTTTCAAGTCAATCAAAACAAATCGGCGAAGAATACGGTGATAAAACACCAAATCGACACGATATGGAATATTGTTTATAGTTACTCGATACTGTCGTCCTACGAAAGTAAACCCCTTACCAAGTTCCAATAGAAATTTCTGCAAATTGTCCATCAAACGTGTTTCCAGTTCTGTTTCAGAATAATTATACGGTTCAGGAATTTTTAGAAATTCCAATACATAAAAATCTTTCACTATATCTTCTGGACATTCCACAATCTGTCCTTGTTGAGAAAGTTTTAGTATCTCTTTACGGTCTTTTGATAAAGCAAGCCGCATAAATAGTCCGGAATCTTTTTGCCGTTTCAATTCTGGCACACTCCAATTTTCCAATATATTTTGCTGGTAATAAAATGAACGTTCCATCTCATTATCAAGCTTTACCAATTCACAATAATGAGACCATGACAATTTGTGAGAAAGCTTCTCACAAATTGGAAAGCGAAGATAGAATAACCTCATATAATTAAGGTTAGAACGACTAAAACCACGGCCATGCCGTAAAGTCAAATCCCGTGAAAGATTTTCTAACAATTTCGAGCCGTATTTAGCCCTTGTACTTCCTTCCTGCTCATACTCAACAATATATTTACCAATATTCCAATTCGTATCAACTAAAAATTCATTGACAGAACGAATAGCCTGTGCTTGCCCCTCTACATATCTATGAGAAATACGGTCGAGTAAATCTTTATATTCCGGATTTAAATTTTCTGTTTTCGCTATATCCATAAGTAATTATCAATAATTTCTTTATTTTCGATACTGTAAATTTAGCACATATTTGAAAATCAGAAAAATATATCAATGCATTATTTTGATTATTTACTCACAAAATTCTCCATTCTCAGAATAGCATCAATGTTTTCCTTCTTCTTTTGCCACTCCTAAATCAACCTCTACAATGCACCTAATATTATTTGGATCGTTTTGTGCTTCAAGTTTTTCTTCGTTAATATAAAAGTCTCCAAAAATTGCATCACAAGAACAACAACCGTGGGATAAATAGTTATGTTAAACAGTCTTACTATACCTCCTTTTTAATTCTCCAACTCTTAAATGTTTACCATTTTCCGTCTGCAAGAAATATTCTAGTGATTCCGGTTTCCAATCACAAGTATTATCAGATTTCGAGAGAACAAAATACTTAAGTCCCTTACTACTTTTTCGTAGACTCCCCACTTGATTGCAACATGGCAAAGTCAAAAGCAATTCTTGTTTCTTAACTTTCACGTTAAGTTCTTCCCATTGTTCATCTGTTAAACTAATAGAAATAATTTCTTCATTATCTATGTAAGCTCGTAAAGGCATATTCATTCAATTTAGAGTTCAACTCCTTAATGATAATTTACAAATATATTAATCTATTGTATCATTTCCAATAAACAATGCATTAATAAAAGTGTAAATAAAGAAACAGTTCAATAGTACACTTTTTTCATCTCTATATTTTATTTCCAAAATGCACTATATTTGCTGCACAATAGAAAAAAATAAAGAAATAGCCATCTCAAAATTTAAAAATCAATTACTCGATTTAGCAAATAGCCCTAGACCACAAGGAGAAATACCCCTTCATCCAAGCAAGCCATTTGCAAATTAAAACACCACTTATCACAACTAACCAAAAAGGGCATAATTAAAAGAGAAGGCTCCGACCGAACGGGTAAATGGGTCGTGACTGAATATCAGCAATAAAAGCTATTACCTCAAAAACTAACACCTTTTTCTTCTAATTCAGTACTCTAAAATCTCTCCTTCGAGATTAAAAACCTATATTTGAAACCTGAAAGAAAAATGCTTCTTATCAGTTTTAATATCAAAGTATATATTACGATTAAATGTTAGCATACACATACATAAGCAAATGGAACTTCAGACTCCAAGAGAAGCCGATACCTCAAATAAAGGATTCACGAGATGCTATCGTGCGTGTCACGCTTGGAAGTATTTGCACGAGTGATTTACACATCAAACACGGTAGTGTACCTCGTGCCGTACCGGGCATTACCATTGGGCATGAAATGGTGGGTATTGTAGAACAAACGGGAGCCGACGTTACTACCGTGAACCCCGGGGACAGAGTGGTCGTGAACGTGGAAACCTTCTGTGGAGAGTGTTTTTTCTGCAAAAAGGGATTCGTGAACAACTGTACCGACCCCAATGGCGGTTGGGCTTTGGGGTGCCGCATTGACGGCGGACAGGCTGAATACGTCCGTGTTCCCTATGCCGACAGCGGACTCAACCGCATTCCCGATGCGGTAAGCGATGAACAGGCTCTTTTCGTGGGCGACGTGCTTGCCACCGGATTTTGGGCTACACGTATTTCGGAAATCACGGAAGACGATACCGTACTTGTCATTGGAGCCGGACCCACCGGAATATGTACCCTGCTTTGCGTGATGCTGAAGAAGCCAAAAAGAATTATTGTTTGCGAAAAGTCCCCGGAAAGGATTCAATTTATTCGGGAACACTATCCCGATGTACTGGTGACCGAACCGGAAAGATGCAAAGAATTCGTGCTTCAGCACAGTGACCACGGAGGGGCTGATGTCGTGTTGGAAGTAGCCGGAAGCGATGACACCTTCCGTATGGCATGGGAATGCGCCCGCCCCAACGCCATCGTAACCGTGGTTGCTCTTTACGACAAACCGCAACTTCTACCTTTACCCGACATGTACGGTAAAAACCTTACTTTCAAGACCGGGGGCGTGGATGGTTGCGATTGCGCCGAGATTCTTCACTTGATAGAAGAAGGCAAGATTGATACCGCCCCACTCGTCACACATCGGTTCCCCTTAAACAAAATAGAAGAAGCATATCGTGTTTTCGAGAATAAACTGGATGGTGTGATAAAAGTAGCGATAACAGGGAAAGAATGCTGAAATTAAAAAGAGGATAGATTTTCACCTATCCTCATAACCATTCACAAGCAGTTTTCGAATGCCTGACGCACCTACCAACAACTCTGGTTTTCACGAACAAGTCCCACAAAAGTAGAACTTCAAATACGCCTATACAGTAGAATCTCATCCCAAAGATGCAATTAACAAGTCACGTACCACCCCATCGTATTGGGGTTCATAGGATACGCGAATAGGCGCAAGACCAGTTAACGTTTTAAAACCGACATACTGAACAACTGGTCATTTTCCGCTTCGGGTATTTTCAGTTGTCGGCAAAATCTTTTAATTCTACATTTATCTGCATCAGTATGATAACTAAATTTCCATTTCAAATCTTCCGGAGCAACCACATGGTCAAGAATAGCCCTAAAATAAGGTAAATCCACGTCGCCCAGAGAATGTCCAAGTACCGTTATCTCCTGCAATTCCCGCAATGACTTGAAAAATTCCAGATTCCGGTCTATAATCTCTCCGCATCGTTTCACGTTTTCTTTATAATAATCCTCCAAACGCTCTTCAATCAAATCCGCGGCATAATACCTGACAGGCAACCGCCATCTGCCTTTTGCTTCATCTTCCGCAAAGAATGCCAAATACACCAACTTATCATTGGCGAAATACCTCCCGTTTTTCCCTTTCAAATTAGGACGGTACCTTCTTCTGTTTCTATTTTTATGAATCCACTCGTCAAAAGCCGCCTCAGCATTCTCCGCACGATGTCCCAGCACCAACTTTCCAAACTTTTGTCTTCGCTCTCCATGTATATACACAATTTGCTCCCGAGGAATACCATATTCAGTTTCAAGAAAAAGTGTATAATTGAAGTTCAAAAAAGCCGCTTTTCCATCAAGTTGTAGCATTTTCTTCCTAAACCCTTTCTCGTAATGCACGGTATTAATCCAGCGATGGAAATGATACTGCATCTCGACAGAACACTCCTTTACAATATCGCTTACCCACCCTATTAGTGCATCGAAATTCGCGTAAAAGCCACCTTCTTCCTCGTCCAACTCAGATAAATCCTCATCCACGAAGTCAAATACCCGTTCCCGATTCAACTCGCCGAGGTATCTCTCGAAATCATTCCACAAACATTTACAAGCCCACGTATTCCTCGGCGCAGGCAAAGCACGCCCGTATTGCAGGCAAAGCAAGTAGTCTTTTATCGACTTAAAATTATTCATCATCGACCTTGGCCCGAAAAAGAGTTCAAACATCTTTAGCGCAAAGTCATCATGCCTGATTAAATACCCCCTGAAATCCCAATAAGTGGATTTCGCCCCGTGGTATCGATCAAATCCATTTCCTATCACGTAAAGATGTCTGACAGGTTCTCCGTTAATCAAGTTCTCAAGCATAAAGACAAATATATTAAAACAAATTCAACTATTATAATGTTATCTTATAAAGTATTCGTTTTAGCAGATTCTTGTTCCTATTTTCTCTATACAGCATATAATTCAAAGATTTTTACGTAAATTTGTCTGTCATTCAATCATAACACAAAACTGTTCTATAAAACATGACTTCTGAAACAAACCGTATAGAATACAAACAACAACTAACAGATGATTTAGAAAAAGAAGCGATCGCTTTTCTGAATTATCCGGAAGGAGGGATTGTTTATATTGGAATTGAAAAGACAGGCAAAATTATTGGTGTAAATAACGTGGATAGTGATATGCTTAAAATCAAAGATCGCTTGAAAAATAATATTTTGCCGTCTTGTATGGGTTTATTTGATATTGCCACTGAAACGATTGATTCTAAAGATGTAATAAAAATCACATTTGCAAGTGGCACGGAAAAACCCTACTACATCAAAAAACTCGGAATGTCAGAGAAAGGGACATTCATTCGTGTCGGAACTGCTGCCGAACCCATGCCCGTGAAAATGATTGAATCACTGTTCGCAAAACGTACCCGCAACTCCATAGGCAAAATAAAGTCTCCCAATCAAAATCTTACTTTTGAACAACTAAAAATTTACTATGAAGGGGCGAATAAAACGTTGAACCAACAATTCGCATCAAATTTAGAATTACTTACCGAAGACAACCGATACAATTATGTCGCTTATTTATTATCGGATGCAAACGGAATGTCGATAAAAGTCGCAAAATACGAAGGACTTGATCGAGTCGATTTAATGGAAAATAATGAATACGGGTATTGCTCTTTAGTGAAAGCGACAAAACAAGTATTAGATAAAATCAATGTCGAGAATAAAACCTTGGCAAAAATTACCTCTAAAGAACGTGAGGAAAAAAAGTTATGGAATCCTGTCGCTTTACGTGAAGCCGTAATTAACGCAATCGTACATAATGATTACACGTCAGAAATCCCTCCTAAATTTGAGTTTTTCGACGATAGAATAGAAATCACATCATTCGGAAGTTTGCCACAAGGCATGACAGAAAAAGAATTTTTTGAAGGTTACTCCGTACCTCGCAATAAAGAATTAATGCGAGTCTTTAGGGACTTGGATTTAGTCGAACATTTAGGTTCCGGCATCCCTAGAATTTTGAGAAGTTACGGAAAAGAATGCTTCATATTTACGGAAAATTTCCTACGAATGACATTCCCCGCCTCAGAAAAAGTCACCCCGCAAGTCACCCCGCAAGTTACCCCGCAAGTTACCCCGCAAGTCAAGGAACTCATTAAAATATTGGACGGGGAAATGAATCGTCTGGAATTACAAGAGAAACTCGCTCTTTCAGATAGAGAAAACTTTCGATTAAACTACCTGAAACCCGCACTAGAATCCCAATTGATTGAAATGACAATCCCCAACAAACCCAACAGTAAGTCACAAAAATACCGTTTAACGCCAGTAGGCAAGCTATTAAAAGAATTGTAATATAAATCATTAAACAAAGTCATCATGAAACCAACCAACATCACCCGGGAAGAAATGTGGGCAAGGCAATGTCTTGCGGCAGAGGATATTGATTATGCCGTGTGGGAGCGGGATAAGGCGATGTTGCACCAAATGGAGAGAATCAGCCGGAGTTGTTCGTTCGTGGTAGATGTTTATAAAGGCAAATACGTGTACGCTTCCTCAAATTTCACGGATTTATTAGGGTATGATAGTCGTAAAATCTGTACACTGGAAAGGCAGGGAGATTACTTGGAATCCCGGTTCCACCCGGATGATTTCTCTCAATTGGAAAAATTACAAATAAAACTAAGCCGGTTTATTTATAGTTTACCTCCCGAACAGCGGAATGACTATTGCAATATTTACAGTTTCCGGGTACGCAATGCCAAAGGACAATATACACGGGTAATCAGCAGACAACAGGTACTGGAACGTGAACGCACGGGAAAAGCGTGGTTGATCGTGGGAAATATGGATATCGCCCCCAACCAGAAAAAGCACGAACAAGTGGACTGCACGGTGCTCAATCTTAAAAACGGGGAGATATTTTCTCCGACTCTATTATCCCTGCCGCGGATTGACTTGACCGAGCGAGAAATAGAAATATTACACTTGATACAGAGAGGATTTCTGAGCAAGGAGATCGCTTACCAACTCGGCATCAGCATACACACGGTGAATATTCACCGCCAGAATCTGCTTCGCAAACTAGGCGTGCAAAATTCTATCGAGGCTATCAATAAAGGATTGGATTTAGGGCTTTTAAAATAATTGCTATAAAAGATAGCTATAAATAACTATTTACCGCCTCATCCTGTTGAATTAACTTTGTACCTCTTTTCGTGCATTTTTATTTAACTAAGGAGAGGTATATGGTTTTCAACAAAACAGAAGAACAGGAAAAAAAGTATTTACGCCAGCTCATCGGTATCATCAACGATACGATAAACAACACGGACAAGTCGGTAAAGGAACACGTGGACACGTTGCAGGAGTACAAGGATTACATCTGGTCGAATAAAGACATCGATCCTCACGAGATACGTTCTATGCGGGAGAGTATTCTGCGGCATTTCGCGTCGGGTGAAAGCGTGATTGACAAGCGTCGGCGGCTAGGGAAAATTCTGGAAATTCCCTATTTCGGGCGGATAGATTTCAAAGAGAAAAAAGAGGGAAGCGAAACCATGCCCCTCTACATCGGAATACACACGTTCTATGATCCCAATCAAAAGATAAACTTGATCTATGACTGGCGGGCGCCCGTTTCGAGTATGTTTTACGATCACGAATTGGGGGAAGCGGCTTATTCTTCCCCGACGGGAGAGGTTAGCGGGGAGATTTCGCTCAAACGGCAATACCGCATCCGGAACGGGAAGATGGAGTACATGATCGAAAGTTCCCTGACCGTCCATGATGATATACTGCAAAAGGAGTTGAGCGCCAATGCCGACGACAAAATGAAAAACATCGTTACCACGATTCAGCGGGAACAGAACCGGATTATCCGGAACGAGGAAGCCCCGGTACTTATCATACAGGGAGTTGCGGGGTCAGGAAAAACGTCTATCGCACT
Organism: Butyricimonas sp. DFI.6.44; assembly: GCF_022132345.1. Lineage (NCBI taxonomy): Bacteria > Pseudomonadati > Bacteroidota > Bacteroidia > Bacteroidales > Odoribacteraceae > Butyricimonas > Butyricimonas sp. DFI.6.44. The sequence continues at coordinate 68,906 of NZ_JAKNJD010000016.1, forward strand.
ACATCGCATCGCCTACCTGCTCTACGCCCAGAAAGAGGATATCTCTTCCAAGGACATATTGATCATTTCGCCCAACAAGGTCTTTGCCGACTACATCTCCAACGTGCTTCCGGAACTCGGCGAAGAAACCGTACCCGAAACCAGTATGGAGCAAATTCTATCGGGGATTCTCGACAATAAATACAAATACCGGAATTTCTTCGAGCAGGTGACGGAATTGCTCGACAAACCCGCTCCGGACTTTATCGAGCGGATACAGTACAAGGCTTCTTTCGAGTTTATCTCGCAACTGGACAAGTTCATCCTGCACGTGGAGAACACCTATTTCAAAGCGACAGACGTGCAACTCACCCGACTCGTCACGATTCCGGCTGAATTTATAGAGGAGCAGTTCCGCCGCTTCAACCGGTACCCCATGCGCCAACGGTTCGAAACGATGACGGATTACATTCTGGACATGATGAAAGTCAAATACGGTTTCACTGTAACCGCGGCGGAGAGGAACCTGCTGAAGAAAGAAATACAAAAGATGTTCACCGGGAATAACGACCTTCAAGTGTACAAGGATTTCTTCGAGTGGAGCGGGCAACCCGATATGTTCAAGACACGGAAAAATCACACGCTGGAATACGCCGATTTGGCACCCTTGGCATACCTGCATATGGCACTGGACGGGAATACCGCCCGACACCGGGTGAAGCATCTCCTGATCGACGAGATGCAGGATTATTCACCCGTGCAGTACAAAGTACTCCAAAAACTATATCCCTGCCGGAAAACCGTTCTCGGCGACGCCTGCCAATCGGTAAACCCTTACGGTTCGTCCACAGCCGACATGATCCGGAAAGCGTTCATCACGGGAGAAGTAATGAAATTATGCAAAAGTTACCGTTCGACTTTCGAGATTACCGATTTCGCTCAAAAGATTCTGACAAACGAGGAACTGGAACCCGTGATACGACATGGCGAACACCCCGCAATCCTCCGTTTCAAGAACACGGAAGAGGAAATATCCGGAATCGCGAACATCCTGTCAACCTTCAAGACATCAAACCACAAATCACTGGGAATCATCTGCAAGACCGAGGCACAAGCCATGGAAATGACGGAAAAACTTAAAGCGTACACCTCCAATATCTATTTCCTCTCCAACCGAAGTTCCGCTTTCGCGAAAGGCATTATCGTCACGTCAGCCCACATGGCAAAGGGGCTGGAATTTGACGAAGTCATCGTTCCGCGGGTAGACGATAAAAACTACTCCACCCCCATCGACAAGAGCATGCTTTACGTCGCCGTGACACGGGCGATGCACAAATTGACTCTCACGTATCACGGGAAGCCGAGCGGGTTTATTCCTCCCTCCACCCCTTGCACACGTCAATCCAAGCCGTGTAGTTAGAGCAATCTTCCAACTCCTTGATTGACAATTCGACGGCACTGTTACTTGTTCCCGCCGCCGGATAGACTATGTCAAAACGCTTGAGGGACACATCCAGATAAACTTTCGTTCCCGGAAGAATGGCAAACGGGCATACTCCACCGGGGGCGTGCCCGATATACTGTTCCACGGACTCTCCCGGTATCATCTTTGCCTTGTGATGAAAATTCTCCTTGTATTTTTTATTATCCACCTTGGCGTCCCCGGCGGTGACGATTAAAATGGCTTCCTCCCCTGCCAGAAAAGACATGGTTTTAGCTATCCGTTCCGGCTCACACCCCACGGCGACAGCCGCTTCCTCGACGGTGGCACTCGATTGAGCCAATACCATTACCCGTTGTCCCAAACCGAGGGTATCGAAATATTGTTTTACTTTTTCTAGTGACATAAGCGAACCTCTTTATTTTGCACGACAAAGATAAAAAAGCCATTGCATTATAGTATCTTTGCCGATAACAAAATCACGAAACACGAACCTATGGAACCACAATTCATCACCCTAACCCAAGAGAACATTGCCCAAAAACACATCTGTTGCGCCTTTTCCGACAAGAAATGCAAGGACAGCTACGAGCTGAAAAAGGAATGGCTGAAGAGAGAATTTGACAACGGGTACGTGTTCCGGCGACTCGATGAACGGGCGAAGGTTTTTATAGAATACTGCCCCGCGGAGAAAGCATGGCTCCCGGTAGATGCTCCCGGTTACCTGATGATCAACTGCCTTTGGGTTGCCGGACAATACAAGGCCAAAGGATATGCCAAAGCGTTGCTGCAATCCGCCATTGACGACGCCACGGCACAAGGCAAAACGGGATTGGTGACCGTGGTCGGAACAAAGAAATTTCATTTCATGAGTGACGCGAAGTGGTTTTTACTACAAGGGTTCGAAACGGTCGAGAAAACCCCTTCGGGCTTCAGCCTTCTGGTGAAAAGATTGAAACCGAATGCGGCATTACCTAAATTCCATGCGAACGCAATCAATGGCGAATGTCCGGATAAAGAGGGACTGGTAGCCTATTACTCGAACCGTTGTCCTTTCACGGAATACCATATCCGAGAGTCTTTAACAGCAACAGCCCAAAGTAGAAACATTCCATTGAAAATAATCAAACTGGAAACCATGGAGCAAGCCCAAGCCGCCCCGACTCCTGCCACGATTTTCAGTTTATTCTACAATGGCAAATTCATCACGACGGATATCAGTGCCTGTATAGATAGCAAGTTTGATAAATTATCACTACATTTGTAACATGTAACATTGACAAAAGAATATTCATCCATTTATGAAACTCTGCATATAGCTACGTCCCGGGAATAGCACTTACCTAAAAAAAGCTATTCAGCATAACCGAACCGTACCGGTTCGGTAGAGAGTTTTATTTTCAATTATTTACGAATTTCGAAATAAGATTTCGAGTTTATAAAACACCCGCAAGGTTCATTACTTTATGAACTTTACGAACCTTATAAACTTTTGACTCTACATATTTCGAACCATCGAATGAAGAGATGAATTATACTTATAAACAAATCTGGCTCATCAACTACCCGGTGATGATGAGCATATTAATGGAGCAATTAATTAATATCACCGACGCCCTTTTCCTTGGGCACGTGGGAGAAGTTGAACTGGGTGCGTCCGCTTTGGCGTGTGTTTATTACATGGCAATCTATATTCTGGGTTTCGGGTTCAGCCTCGGGTTGCAAGTCATGATCGCACGCAAGAACGGGGAACAGCAATATGAAAAGACGGGCAGGACATTCTTTCAAGGACTGTTTTTCCTCTGTGGATTGGCGGTGGCGTTAATCCTCGTTTCGTATTGGATAACCCCGCCCGTCATGCAATATTTTATCAGTTCACCCCAAATCTATCAAGCGGTCATAGATTACTTGAACTGGCGGTGCTTCGGGTTGCTTTTCTCCTTCCCGTTTTTGGCATTCCGTTCTTTTTATGTCGGGATTACCAAGACCAAGGTATTGACACTGGTAGCGCTCACGGCTGTCATTATCAACATTCCATGCAATTACCTGTTTATCTTCGGGCTTAATTTAGGCATAGCGGGAGCGGCAATGGCATCCTCGTTCGCGGAAGCGGGTTCATTGCTTATCATTCTTATCTACACGCTACGCGTGACGGATAAAGTGAAATACGGATTACAAATGGTGTATGACGGCAAGCTATTAAAAGCGGTACTGCGATTGTCCGGATGGAGCATGATGCACTCGTTCGTCAGCACAGCCCCGTGGTTCCTGTTCTTTATCGCCATCGAGAGATTGGGTGAAGTGCAACTGGCGGTATCCAATATCACCAGAAGCGTTTCGACGCTCTTTTTCGTGATTGTCAACTCGTTCGGCGCCACGACGGCTTCGCTCGTGAGTAACTTGATCGGCGAAGGGAAAGGGAATCAACTTTTTCCGCTCTGCCGCAAGATACTGAAACTGGGGTACGCCATCGGGTTGCCCTTGATTGTGCTTGCCCTGCTTTTCAGCCGGCAAATCATGGGATGCTACACCGACAACACGCGCTTGATTGAAATCGCGTCCACCCCGTTTATCGTCATGTTACTGAATTACCTGTTTGCCGTACCCGGGTTCGTCTACATCAGTGCCTTGACCGGCACGGGAGATACCCGGACAGCATTCATCTTTCAAGTGACGACGATAATCGTTTACCTGATATACCTGTACGTGTTGAGCTATTGCTTCACGACACCGCTGGCGGTATACTTGACGGCTGAATACGTGTTTGTTGCCATGTTGGGAATACAATCCTACATCTACTTGAAAAGGAAACAAATATATTAAGTCAAAGGTTTATAAGGTTCATAAAGTTTATAAAGTTACGGGCGTCCTTCGGGCTGCTTGAGAGGGCAATTACTTTATAAACTTTATAAACCTTACAAACTTTATAAACTTATTTCTCCTTGTACACCCCGAAGCGATTCCCCTCGCTATCCATGCACACGGCGAAATATCCCCCGCATTCCGCCTCTATTCTGGTCTTCGGGATGACGACATCGCCGCCTTTTTTCCGAACCCTCCGGATGGCTTCCTCTATATTGTTGCAACGGAAGTGTACAAGCACTCCTCCCGCCGACGGTTTAAATTCGGGAGCCCAAGCGACGGCGCCGACAGTTTGTCCGTCCTCGATAAAGCACGCCATTTTCTCGTGCTCGCATTCAAAAACGGCGAGTTGCAGGTCAAGCACGGTTTCATAGAAATCAACAGCCCGTTTGAAATCGACAGCCGGAATCTCGAAAAATGCAATTAAGTTTTTCATCTTGTTCTTTTTTATTGGTTACTACTATGCCTCTATAAAGACAAGGCAAAAATAAGAACACCGCCTCTCCCCGGATAGAAAAAAACGGACATCCTTACATATGGGAAAAATAATCGGAATAAGGTGCACAAATAGTCAAATATTCCGCCGGGGTGTACCCGGAAAAGAGTTTAAACTCTTTGATCATGTGGGACTGATCCGAAAAACCGCAAGCGTACGCGACTTGAGCGAAGGGGGTAGCCCCGTCCTGTTGCAACATAAACAAAGCCCGCTGCATCCGCACGATACGTATAAACTCCTTGGGTGTCGTACCCATGTAATCCATAAACACCCGACGGAATTGTTTATCTCCCAGACAAGCGACATCCGCCAAACGAGGGATATCGACACTCGGGCAAACATTTATCTCGTGCAAGGCGGCAACAACACGTTTCAAGTTATATTCCGGGAACGTATACAGGCGGCGAATCAAAAACCGCTCGATCAACCGGATACACTCGTCCTGATCGGTCGTGTCCGTTACTCGCGTTGTCAATAACTTGAAATCCTTATCCTCCACGTCCTCCATAGCCACGCTCTGCCCGTGAAACAAGCGTACCGGGATATGGAGAAAGGCTTTGGCGGCATAAGGCTGGAATACAACCGTGAGCATCTCTATCCGCCCCGTCGAGAGGACATCCGAGAAGCCGAACGTGTGACCGCAAATCATCGCGCGAGGTTGTAATTTTCCTTCTTTCAATAAAAACAGGGATTCTCCTTTATGAAACACCAATTGCACACAACCGACAGGCAACACCCGTTCGGAAACAGGCAGTACCGCGTCCTCTTCCAAAATCCAATAATGCCTCACGTATCGAGCCAACTCCGGGGCGGGCTTTATCATTCTGAATGACTGCATACTACCGGTATATTCTTTTAAACAACATAACAAAGATAATGTTTTACGCGTTTGCTATATTGTAAAAAAGGGACATTTTCAGTCCCTTGATGTAATTTCTGCCAATAAAAGCGTTCGATCCGATTTCTCCTTCACGTTCACGATAATCTTGACTTGTTCAAAAAAACGCATAATCTTCTCGTCAATACCGGAAACGTAAATCATTTTAATTCCGCGGTCAACTAACCAAGAAACAAAATTATTAAAGTTACGGATCTTCACCTCGCTGTTTTTGATAGAAACAACTTTATCTTCCTCCGTGGTAATAGTTGAAACTCTGATTTCCTTCCTGCGGGTATTCTCGTCAAGATGGCAAAGTTGATCGTTTTCAAAAAACAAAGCTGTCTTCATAACTTTATTTTTAAGGGGTTATACATGGGTTACTGACAAAAACCGCACCACGAAACCCGTGTTATGAAAACATTAAGAATTTATTGTAAACTTTTAAAGATACATGACAAGTCACGGGTATCCTTCGGATGTCGTTTATCGGCAGCCCAAGCTACCGTGAGCAAAGCGTCCCCGCAGGGGGCCATTGACCTTATAAACTTTATAGACCTTACAGACTTGACAGACTTAATTATTTTTCGCATATTTGTAAACACCAACACGATTAAAATACAGAACATTATGAGATTAGCCATGATTATTATTACCACGACCATCGTATGCCATTCATGTAAAGACAAGACACCTGACAAAACGCTCGCGAACGGGTATGCCACGCCTGATATGGCAGAGATTACTGCCAACAAAAACACGAAAGAAACGACAATCACCTTACAAGTCGATGGAGATTGGGCACTATTCGAGGCTTCTTCCATCGATGCGCTCGACACGCTACAAACCCCGATTGGCAATGGTAATTCCAGTAGTACAACAACCAACAGCATAACCATCCCCTCCCCGGAGAAAAAATATTACCGGCTCGTCACCCCGCGAGAAACGTTCACCTTCTCCGAGAGGCAACTCCCTATGGCGGGCGGGTATAACTTTCGTGACTTGGGCGGATTCCCGACTCAAGACGGGCGGCACGTCAAATGGGGTAAACTGTTCCGTTCCGACGATTTGCACAAACTGACGGAAGCCGATTTACATTACCTGTCAAGCATTCCCGTCACCTCCGTCGTGGACTTCAGGGGACCGAAGGAAATCGCCAATGCCCCGGACAAACTACCCGGCTCAACCCGCCATGCCTACAAGCTATCCATTGAACCCGGCAACGTGCTCACCCTCGTGAATTTCTCCGATCTCGGTCCCGAACAACTCGACAACCTCATGACTCAAATATACGTGCATCTGGTCACCGAGGAACCATTTATTGAACGGTACAGAACATTCTTCCAATTATTGCAAGACAGCACGCGAGTCCCCCTGCTCTTCCATTGTTCCGCCGGGAAAGACCGCACGGGTACGGCTGCCGCACTCATCCTGTACGCCTTGGGGGTGGACGAGGCGATCATCATGGAAGATTATCTCGCCTCCAACCATTACCTCGGTGACAAATACGCCAAGGAACTGGAACAGAACCCCGGTCTTAAACCCGTGCTCACGGTGAAACGGGGATTCCTGCAAGCCGCGATCGACCGGATAAAACAAGATCACGGCAGCGTGGAGAACTTCCTCGTGAAGGTATTACATGTAGACATCCCCAAATTCAAAGCACGCTACCTGTATTAATATACGCTGATTTTGACTATATTTGCCGCCCGATAAAAAGATACGATGAAACACGAGCGGGCAAACAAACGGGTGAACTTCTATTCCGGTATTCGCTACCGGTACATACTCTTGTACATCCTTTTGCTGCTTGTCGGTTGCCGGACAAAAACGGCGGAAAAGGAAATCGTCATCATCTCCACCAACGACATTCACGGGCATATCGACCAATTCCCCAAGTTGGCGACATTCGTGGAACGCGTGAAAGCCGAACACCCGAACGTGATTCTCGTTGACGCGGGCGACCGTTTCACGGGCAATCCTTACGTGGACTACGCCGAGGAACGGGGCAAACCCATTATCACGCTCATGAACGCGTTGGGATATGCGGTCGCCACGTTGGGAAATCACGAGTGCGACTACGGGCAGGAAACTCTACGCCGAAGAATAAATGACGCCTCCTTCCCCATCATTTGCGCTAACATCAACTCCTCCCGTGCCGCGTTGGACACGATAGCTCCCTATCATTCCATGACGGTCAACGGGCTTGAACTATGCTTCATCGGGCTGACGCAAACCACGAACGGGCTTCCCGACGCCAATCCCGATCATTTCACCGGAATCACTTTCGACGACTACCGACAGACTGCTGCCCGGTACAAATACTTGAAACAAAACGGCGATGCCCTCATCGCCATCACCCACTTGGGGGTAGACGCCGATTCCGTGCTCGCGATGTCCATGCCCGAACTGGACGTCATCATCGGCGGTCACACGCACACCTTGCTGGACACAGCCAAGTTCATAAACAACGTCATGATAGGACAGTCTGGAATCGCGCTGAAATATGCCGGAGTCACGATACTGAAATTCTCCGGCAAGAAGCTGATTCACCGTTCATTCCGCTCCGTCAACATCGACACGATTACCCGTCCCGAGCCCCGAATCCTCGATCTAGTAAACCAATTTTACGACAGACCGGAATTTAAAAAGATAGTGGGGCATACATCCCGCCCGTTGTCCCAAGAGATGACAGGACACATCGTGACAACCGCCACGCGGGAAGCCACTCGCGGCGACTTCGCTTTCTACAATCTCGGGGGCATCCGCAAAACCCTTATCCCGCCGGGCGACATCACGCTGGAAACCTTACTCGAGATAGAACCTTTCGGCAACCATATCGTCATTCAGGAGATGACCGCCGAAGATATAAAACTCCTCCTGCTGAACCGCTTCAACGAACTTCGAAAATACCCGTTCACGGACTTGCTCATGGCGGGAGGTACTTTTTCCATCACCCGCGACAGCACGGGCAAAGGCATTGACGTCCTCTTGAAAGACCATTCCGGCACCCCGCTCGCGAACGGAAAGCGTTACCGTGTCGCCTTGAATAATTACATCAACGCCGAGTACTCCTTCCCGGGCAAAGGCAAGGGGATACATTCGGGCATTTCCGTCATGGAAGCCCTGCTCGCCTACCTCAAGAAACACCCTTCTCTATAAACACCTCCTCGTTTCCCGGCGTAATACAACACTTATCCCCGCATCGAGCTACCCGCAAGCCTCCCGCTAACTCATGTATAAAAACGCTATTGCACAAGATTACCCAAACGTCGCGTGTGTTAAAAAAGCATATTTATCGCTAAAACGTGGGCTAAGTACGGGCTAACATCAGGCGAACATCGGGCGAAGCCTTTAGACAACCACCCAAAAGCTGCCCAACCCCCACCCATCGAGCCAGCTTATCCCTTGTCCCGGGGTTATAAATGTATAGCTATAACTTTTTTTTACCTCATCCCGCGCAAGTTTTTCCAACCGAGGTTGTCCAAACCCGTGACGAACAAGAGAAAAACTAACAGCATAAACCATGAAAAGAACCCGTATTATTATTTTAGGGATTATATCCATCCTCCTTATTCCCTTTATATCCGGCGCACAGGATCAGTTCACCGACTTTCTGAGAACAGAACTCCGCGCCCAAATGGACGAACTGAAGAAACAAGAGTTCCCCCCGTATTACATGAACTACCGGGTAGTAGACGAGCAATTTGCCCGCGTGATTACCTCCTTCGGGGTATTGACCGCGAAAGAGAGCAACCGGGAGCGTACGCTGGTGCCGCAAATCCGAATCGGGAATCCCGAATTTGATAATTTCAAGATCAAACAAATGGGTTCCCCCATCTCCCGTTTTCACGGACCGTCATACGCCGTACTCCCTATCGACGACACGAACGGGGACAACGCCACGCGGCAAGCCATCTGGAACGAGGTGAACAACCGTTACAAGTTTGCCATCGACGCCTACCAGACCGCGAGAGCCGAAACCACGATCAACGTGGCGGAAGAAGACAAGGCACCCTGTTTCTCGCAAGCACCCGCGGAAAAATACTACGAGGCACCGCTCCCCACCAACCGGACAGCGGTAGACCTTGACGCGTGGGAAAAACGACTGAAGGAAATCTCTGCCGTGTTCAAGAAACATCCCAAAATACTACGGGGAGATGCCTCTTTCCGCTACACGGTGAAACGTATCTACGTGCTAGACTCGGAAGGAACGGAAGTCGTGCAGAACCTCACTTACGCCCGCATCATGGTACAAGGTGCCGCAAAAGCGGACGACGGCATGGAATTACCGCTCGTGCTTTCCTATTTTGCCCATTCGCCGGAATCCCTTCCCTCGAACGAACAAATCGTGAAAGACGCCAACCTCATGGCGGACAAGCTGATCGCCTTACGGGACGCACCGATTGTCGACCCGTACACGGGTCCCGCCATCCTGTCGGGGAGTGCCAGCGGGGTATTCTTCCACGAGATATTCGGTCACCGCATCGAGGGACAACGCATGAAAAGCGATAAAGACGCCCAGACATTCAAGAAAATGATCGGGGAATACGTGTTGCCCCCTCACCTCCAAGTGTTTTCCGACCCGACACTCAAGAACTACGCCGACCAAGACATGAACGGCTACTACAAATATGACGACCAAGGCGTGAAAGCCGAGAGAGTGGATGTCGTGATCGACGGGAAACTAAACGATTTTCTGATGACAAGAACACCGCTCGATGCGCATCCCCGCAGCAACGGTCACGCCCGTGCCGACATCGGTTACGACCCCGTGTCCCGCCAGTCCAATCTCGTGGTGGAAAGTTCCGACCCGAAAACGGAAGAAGAACTGCGCCAACTATTAATCGCCGAGATCAAAAAACAAGGGAAAGACCGGGGATACTTCTTCAAAAGCGTGACGGGCGGCTTCACCATGACCAACCGTCGGGGAGCGAATGCCTTCAACGTGACGCCCCTCGAAGTGTACGAGGTGTATGCCGACGGTCGCCCCGACAAACTGGTGCGGGGAGTAGACCTCATCGGGACACCCCTCTCCATGTTCTCGAACATCATATACGCCGGTAAAGCACCCGAAATATTTACCGGGACGTGTGGCGCAGAATCAGGCGGCATACCGGTAACCGCCACCTCCCCGACCATTCTCGTACAGAAAGTAGAAATGCAGCGCAAAGCGAAAGCCTTCGACCTGCCCCCTATTCTGGAAAAACCATGAAAGTCTATAAGGTCTATAAGGTCCATAACACTGGAGTCCTTCGGACTATATTTATCAGCAGCAACGCTGCCGTAGGAGAAGCACCCCGCAAGGGTCAATGACCTTATGAACCTTACAGACCTTATAGACTTTATAAACCTTATGAACCTTATAAACTTTACAACTCTTTAACCCTTGATGTCATGAAAAGATTTATCCTCTACATATTATTTCTCTTCCTCATCAGAAGCCTGTCACCCGTTTCCGCCCAGACGGCCAAAGACGACGTTATCATCCAAGCCATGCAGGACGAATTGCAGCGCAACATGGAGCAATTGAGCCTGCCCAAGGTGCAGAAGCCGTTCTTTATCTCGTACGCCACGGGAGTATCCCGCAACTTCGAGATCTCGGCTACCTTAGGTGCGGTTACACGCTCGACGGAAAAACCGGAACACATGGTCGGCTCGGTTAAACTACTACTGGGCGATTACAGGGAAAACAGTGACAGCCGCTACCTCGGCAGGCACACGAGGGTAATCCTGTCCATGGAACCGGATTACGACCTGCTTCGCCAAGATTACTGGCTCGCGACGGATAACGCCTACAAGAACGCCTCCCGCGAGTGGATCACGAAACGAAGTATGCAGAAAAGAAACGTCCAGTCCGGAGAAGAAACACAACTCCCCGATTTACAACAAATACAACCGCAAGAAAAAATCATCACCCCCAAAATCCCGTTTGTATTCAACCGGGAGCAATGGGAAGAAAACCTCCGAGAATTATCGGCAATCTTTGCCGACTACCCCGAATTGTACAATTCTTCCGTTCAACTGTCGGGCATGGACATGGAAGTCTACCTGACTACCTCCGAGGGAACGGTGGTAAAACAACCCGTGCGGGTGGTTACCCTTCGGGCTGAAGCCACAACCCGCACGGACGACGGGATGCAAATCAAGGACGCTTTCGGGATAACGGCACGCGTACCGAACGAATTGCCCGCGTTGGCGGAATTGAAAACCCGAATCGGGAATTTCGCCGAACAACTTGCGGCACTGAAAAAGGCGGAAACTATCGCCCCGTATTACTGCGGTCCCGTGTTATTCGAAGGAAGTGCCGCCGCATCCATTTTGAGAGAGAATCTATTGAGTCAGGAAGGACTGTTCGCCTACCGGATGCCCCAAGATCCCAGAACTGCGTCCCAAAACAAGGTCAATTCCATAGCCCCCCGCATGGGACTAAAAATCATAGACAACCGCCTGACCGTTAAGAATTACAGCACGTTGAGCAAATACAACAACACCCCGTTACACGGAGCCTACGAGATAGATGCCGAAGGCGTGGTACCCCCTCAGGAAGTCACACTGGTTGAAAACGGGATACTGAAAAACCTGTTGAACGGCAGAGTTCCCACGCTCAACTGCGAGAACACCACCGGAAGTTCACGTTACATCGCTTCCGACCGGGAAATCGCGTACAAAACGGCACCGGGAACCATACACGTGTCGGCAAAAAACGCAGTGAAACCGGAAACACTGAAAAAGAACCTGTTGAAAATAGCCAAGTCGGAAGGTCTGTCACACGCTTACATCGTGCGGAAAATAGCCGGAAACGCCACCCGTATCTACCGGGTGAATGTAAAAGACGGCAGCGAAACACTGGTACGCACGGGAGAAATCATGCCCATCACCTTGTCCCATTTAAGAAGATTAAACGCTATTTCCAACAAAGAAAATGTCAGCAACTATCTCTTGGACGGAGAAGTCATATCATCAATGATCTACCCGTCTGCCCTGTTGCTGGAAGACATCGAAATCAAAAAGGCGGAAGTGAAGAAAGAAAGCGAGCCGGCACTCCGGTTCCCGTTGATATCGGGGCAAATGCGTGTAAACACTTTTTGCCCGGTTCATAAAGTTGAGCTTTCAGCTCCTAAAGTTTATAAAGTTCATAAAGTAACGGGCGTCCTCCGGACAAAGTTTACCGGCAGCTACGCTGCCGTAGAAAAAACGCCTCGCGGAGAGCCATCTACCTTATGAACCTTATAAACTTTATGAACTTTACAAACCTTTAACTCACAGGATTATCCACTTCAAATAATTCAACTAAATTTGCACCATATGCATACACCAATACCCTAATACACAAAACGATACAACAGACAGCTAAAAAGCCGCAAAGACAAAAGATATCGCATCCGGCGATATACCCGATTGACAGTTTTTGACCAAAAAGTTGTACATGCGTGAAACATTGAGAATAAAAGCAATCCTTGAAGGAGATCAACGAGCCTTCAAGGATCTGGTTGACGATTATAAAGTGATAATCGTCAACACCTGCTACGCTTTCGTTCACGACAAAGACGATGCCGAGGATCTGGCGCAGGAAGTATTTATCCAAGCCTACGAATCCCTCGACAAATTCCGGGGAGAATGTAAACTCTCCACGTGGCTGTATCGCATTGCCGTGAATAAAGCGATCAATTACAAGAAATCCGTCCGGTACAGGATGAAAAGAATACGTCTTGAAGGGGACAACCCGATGTCCATTCCCTCGAAAGACGAATTGGCACAGGAAAAGATAGAAAAAGAAGAAATCATATCACATCTCCACCAAGCGATCAACAACCTGCCCGAAAGGCAACGCACCGCTCTAGTTTTAAATAAATATGAAGAACGCCCGTACAAAGAGGTCGCCGAAATCATGGGTATTTCCCTCGCTTCCGTCGAATCCCTCCTGTTCAGGGCAAAAAGCTATTTGGAAAAATATTTCAGTAACTATAAAAACGATTTGACATGACAACGGGTAACAAGAACAAGCTATTTTACTGGTTCAACATCATCTTCCTCATGATAAACACCTCCCTTGTGGTCTTCTTGTGGTCGAACACGAGCCAAGAGCAACCGACCGAGAACACGAGCCAAGAACTGAACATGGAGTTTTTAAGAGAGGAACTCGAACTGACCGACGAGCAATACGAGCAACTCATGGAAATGGATCGCCAAGTGCTCAAAAGACACGAAACCGTTCTGAAACTACTGTGCCAGAACCGCTACCGTCTTCTGCACGAACTCGCGAAACCCGAGCCCTCCATGGAAGAACTGAACAACACGGCGAGGTCTGTCGGTTTCCTGCACCGGGCATTGAAGAAGCAAACCATCTATCATTTGCTGAACGTGAAGAAGATATGCACCCCGGAGCAATCCAAGAAGCTGAACAAAATCTTTATCGACATTTTAGAGATCGACAAACACTGCCCGGAGTGTAAAACCAAATGCAGCAAAAGCGAGAAAAAAGAAAAATGCCGTCGTTGCACGAAAACTTATCCCTATGACAATCAAGCCGAAGACCGACTCCGACAGCAAGAAAAAGATTCTTTACTATAAAAAAACGGGCATCTAACGCAAGTTATCCCGTACCCCGTTGTCAAATACACAAATACCTAAATCTCAAGCGTCATGAAGTGGGAAAATATAATTCAAGAAGATAGAATCAAATCCGTGTCACCTGATTTCACGGAACAAGTGATGAGCCGCCTTACCGGGTTACGCAAGTACGAGTTCCGATTCAGAAAACGTTACCTCGGGATGAGCATAGCGGCAGGCATCATTATGGGGATGATCATGCTCGGGCTGCAACACCACTTGGGGGAATCACGAGATCGTGACACGATGCTCAAAGAATGGATCGGTCAATACCATCTCGACGACATGAACCTTGAAAAAATGGACATCAATCTGTTTTAACGGAAACCTAATACCAACTTAACCTACAAATACAATTAACTATGAGTCTTTATCGTTTCATTTTTCTATGCTTGTGTATCTTCTTCACAAGCCAACTTCCTGTAACAGCGCAGGAAGCGGAAAAAAAGGTAATATTCGAGGGAACTATCCTCGATTCTAAAACCGGAGAAACCCTTCCGGTCGTGGTTATCCATATCAAAGAACTGAACATGTGGACGACTTCAAACCTCGAAGGCGCCTTCAGTTTCAAGAATATCAAACCGGGAACCTACACGGTTACCGCCTCGTGCCTCGGGTACAAGGATTACGAGATGAAAATGGTGCTCACGAAAGACGTGACCAATTACAAGCTCCGGCTGGAAGAAGTATCCCTCGCCATCTCGGAAGTGACGGTAACCGCCAAATCCGGCGGTAAACTGAACAGTTCCTACTCGATCAACAAAACGGCAATCGAGCACTTGCAAGCCACCAGTTTGACGGACATCATGCAATTGCTGCCGGGAGTATTGACCTTCAATCCCTCGCTGACAAAGATCAACCAGATCACCATCCGTGACTTGCCCCCTATCACCAACGGAACGGCTGTCCCGAACACGACCAACGCGCTGGGTACCGCCATTATCATCGACGGGGCGCAACTGACCAACGACGTCAACATGCAAACCCGCTCATCGGACAACAACGCATTTTCCACGAGCAGCGAAGGGGGTATCGATACCCGCCAGATCCCGATCAACAATGTCGAATCGATAGAAGTCATCAGCGGTGTAGCCTCCGCCGAATACGGCGATTTGACTTCCGGAGCCGTTATCGTGAGGACGAAAGCGGGACGGGCACCCTTTGAAGTCGGTTTCAAAACCGACCCGAACATCAAGCAGGTGAGCGCCACGAAAGGATTCGCCCTCGGCGGCAACAAAGGATTTTTCAACGCTAACATGGACTATTCCTACTCCAACAAAGACAACCGCTCCCCCGCCACCACGTTCAACCGGATCACGCTGGGGTTAGGCTATTCCAACACGTTCAACAAAGAACGGACACCCCTCAGCTTCAACGCCAAATTCAACGGTCACATGACTCTCGACAAGCAAAAAGAAGATCCCGACATGAAACAGGAAAGGCTGTACAAGGCGGAAGACAAACAAGCTAGCCTCAACCTGTACGGGAACTGGATGTTGAACAAATCATGGATCACGAACTTGAAATACACGGTAGCCGGATCATACGGGAAACAATACAACTACGAGAAAAAATGGAATTCAGGAAGCATGCAACCCACGACATCCGCCACCGAATCGGGACCCAACGTGGGGACATTCCTGCCTGCACAATACTTCAGCACCTTCTGGGTGGAAGGAAAACCCTACACGGCACAGGCGAAATTGGTTGCCAACCTGTCCGGTAAATACGGTGCCGTCTACAACAGCGCCCTCGTCGGAGCCGAATGGAGAGTAAAGGGAAACAACGGTGACGGCAAACAATACGGGCAATATCAACCTGCGTCCGGACTCCGCCCCCGTTCATTTAAAGACATTCCCGCCATCCACGAGTATTCGTTCTTCGCGGAGAACAAGCTGACCATTCCCTTGAGCAAACAGCAATCTTTCGAACTCTCCACCGGGGTCCGCCTGTCGAACATCAGCACGGACGCTGCGGATTACGACGTGATGGTCGATCCCCGTTTCAACGGACGACTGGTACTCTACGACCAGAAATGGAAAAAGAGCGGTTTGCAGCACCTCAGCATCCGAGGCGGCTGGGGTATCCAACACAAGATGCCGACCATGTACTACCTCTACCCCGACCCGAGATACACCGACAGAATCGCGTTCCAATACATAAACGGCGATACGACACTGGCAGTGTATCACACGCAGGTCACCCCGACCGATAACCCCGATCTGAAAACCCCGATCAGCCGGAACACGGAATTTGGCGTGGATGTCAACCTTTTCGGCATCAGGGCAAGCATGGTATACTACCGCGAGAACTTGAAAGACGCTTTCAGCACCAGCAAACAAGTGATCCCGTTCCATTGGACACGCTTCAAGAATCTCGACATCGTAACCAAACCGGAATACATCAACGGTGAAATCGTCTATGACGGCGGAAAAACCGTCGAGTCCTATCAAGACTCCATATTCATTTCCTACGACAGTCCCAGCAACGGAAACCGCATCAAGAAATGGGGAATCGAGTACACGCTTGACTTCGGTATGATTCCCGCCATCCGTACCTCGCTGATTGCCAACGGAGCCTACCGCTACGAAAAAAGAACAGACCAGAGTCCGCTAATGCGCGATAAATCCACCACCTACTACGACTACGCCGGAATCTACGCGGGCACGGACAACGGGGTGGATAACGGAAGGATAGCACAACGCTTCAATACCAATTTACAGATTATCACGCACATACCCAAGTTACGTTTCATCGTGAGCCTCACCATGCAATGCGTGTGGGTAGACAACAGTAAACGTACCTTCAGTTACAACGGGAAAAACATGATTTACATGAAAGACGAAGCCGGCAACATCGTCCCCGGTAACCCGAACAAGGATTCGCAACATTACAAGTACATCAACCCAACCCATTACATGGATTTGGCGGGTAATATCCGCGAGTTCACGGACGAACACGCCAAGATGCCCGAATTTCAGAACCTAATCCTCAGCTCCAAGCCGAAATACTTGTTGCAGGATAACTTAGACCCCTATTTCATGATGAATTTGCACTTGACGAAAGAAATCGGGAAACACACCACGTTCTCGTTCTACGTGAACAACTTGACGAACTCATCCCCGAAACGTTATTACCGTTCCACGGGACAATACCAGAGAATGAACTCCGACATCAGCTTCGGCGCAGAACTCAAGTTAAAATTCTAAACTCCGAATACCATGAAAAAATACATATACTCCCTTCTGGCACTGTTCTTCATGACAGGCTGTCTTAAAGACGAAAAGATACACACGAGTCTACAACTTAGTCTGGACTTCCCGGAAGAATTTGCAGACATGGACAGGACTCCTATCGTGGTGACTTTACGAAACACGTCGAACGGCGTGCAATACAAGAGCAATTGCGACGCAAACGGTATCGCCTCGTTTAGTGCGGAATACGGTTTCTACGAAGCGAGTTTCCAACACAAACACATTGATAATGAAAGTGGAGTCATCCACATTTTCAACGGGCGTTTCGAGAATATCGTTCTTTCACAAGAAATGGAATCCAAAAACGCCACTCCTTACCCGATGGAGATCATCGCGGCAACTTCGGCTCAATTGATTATCAAAGAATTTTATCACTACGGATGCATCGGCAACGACGGGAAGAATTACACGTATGACACGTACCTGTGCATCTACAACAATTCGAACCAAGTGGCTTACCTCGACAGCATCTGTATCGGAATGGTTACCCCGATGGTAAGCAACTCCCCGAGCAGATTCATGGTAAACGGCAGCCTGCCCGATTTCTTACCCTTGGACCAAATGGCTTGGCAATTCCCCGGAACCGGCAAGGATTATCCCCTGCAACCCGGCGAAGAATGTGTCGTCGCTTACTCGGCAATCAATCATAAAGCCCTTCATCCCAATTCCATCGACCTGTCGAAAGCAGACTACGCCTTCTGGACAGAAGAATTTGACATGAGTTCCAGCCAAGTACAAAAACCCGCCATCGGGGTAAAACACATGGAGTGCATTTGGAGAACAAAGAATACGACTAAAGCATTCCCAATCGCCAATACCGCCAAAGCCATGATATTGTTCCGCATAGAAGGACAAAGTGCCGCGGCATACGTGGCAAATCCTGATAATATCACGAAAGCCCCGGATCAACCAACCGGATTGGACTATCTGAAAGTGCCGCAAGAATGGGTACTTGACGGTATCGAATGCGTTACCAGCGCAGAAAGAAACAACAAACGCATACCGACCAGCGTGGACGCCGGCTTCTTCTTTATCGAAGGCGGGGCTGCCGGATGCGGATTGGCTGCCATCCGGAAAGTGGAAGAAATCGTGGACGGAAGAATAGTCTATCAAGACACCAACAATTCTTCCTTGGATTTGGAATCCGGCACACCGACATGGAAAAACAGATAAGGTCATAACCCTAAAACGCAAGCATTATGAAATTCAATAAAATATATACCTTAGGTTTAAGCCTTCTCTTAGGCAGCACACTATCGCTCTCTGCCCAGAAAGAGGATAAAAACATCTACAACATGGAGCGTTTGAAAGCTGACAATCCATGGATTAGCTCGTACAATGCCGCCGGATTGACATTCAACCGATTCTCAGACTTCTCGTTAGCCGAAATCGGTTTCCAATACGACAAAGGGGATTTCAGAAACGTGATAGACCCGACGTCAGCCTTCGGCACGAAAATATTGGCAGAATCTTACCGGAAAATCGACAAAGTCTACTTTTACGGGAAATTCGCTTTCGATTATATTCATCGGCAAAACAAATCGTGGTCGAGCGTACTCGATCCCTACGCGACCCCATTCTTTCTTGCCGACTCCGTACCGGGACGCCAGACTCTCGAATCTTATATTCTGGACGCGGGAGTGGGAACCACGTTTGGCAAACATTGGGCTGTAGGCGGATACGTTCATTATCAAGTAGCTTCCAACTCCAAGAAAAAAGACGTGCGCAACACCAACACGTACATGGAATTTGAAATCTATCCCGGTGTCATGTATAAATCGAAATATTTCAACTTGGGAGCCAACTTCCTCTACCAACGCTCGACAGAGAAAGTGACTAACAAACTTTTCGGGGAAGGTATTAATCACGAAGTATTCTACTTCGAAGGCATGTGGTTCTACACCTCTGTCACCACGACAAACAACTACTCGGAAGACCGTAACTACACGACCAACATTTACGGGGGCGCAGCCCAAGTCGAACTGGCAACCGGGAACGTGAGATTTTTGAACCAGTTCACGGGGAAGAAAGCCGACCAAACCATCTGGATCAATCATGTACAGGGGCAAAGAGGCGGACAAATGGAAAGAACCACTTACTCGTACAACGGACACCTCGATATTGACGGGGATAAATTCCATCACATGATCAAAGGAGAAGCCCATTTCAACGAAACGCAAGGCTTTGAAAATATGCAGAAATCCGAAATCGTGGACGGGTACACCACTTGGACACAATACGGGAAGAAAAATAAAAACACGCAAGACGCTACCACTTACGACGTGAGCTACACGCTCTACCGGGATCGGGCGATGCTCGATAACTCGTGGAACGCCAGTGCGGGAGTAAAAGGTTTCAACGTGGAAAACACATACCGCCTTTACCCCGTGGAATATTCCCAGAAATGGGAAAACACGGAAGTGTACGCCGCCTTCAACAAGAACTTCCAATTCAAAAAAGGGATGTTCGACTGCGGTATCGGACTTGCCTACACGGCGGGCGACGGCACGATGCTGAAAGTAAAGAGCGTGTCGGACGAAATCACGGGAGAAGACCTTTACAAACAGCGCACCGACCTGCTGCAACGTGAATTTGATTACATCACGGCAGACAAATTCACGGGACAACTGAAAGCCCGCTATACCTACTTCCTGAACAAAGAAAAAGGCATGAACCTCTACGCGGACGCCTATGCCACGTGGAAGAGGGCATTAAGCGGCAGTTTCAAGGACGACGACCGGACAGCGGTCAAAATAATGTTGGGATTTTCATTCTAATAATATAAAACTAAAGAAAAGTCATGAGCAAAATTAAAAAGAATTTATGGAGGCATGTATTACAAATAGGTGTGATTGCCCTCATTGTCGGATTTATCGTGAAAGTATTTTTCGGGGGGAAGCCGGCGGATGTTGAAGCTTACTGCCCGCTAGGCGGACTGGAATCTCTCGCCACCTTCCTGAATTCAAGCACTCTCGCCTGTAGTATGTCTATCGTGCAAATCATGATAGGTATCGTATTGGCTATCGGAGTCATTCTATTCAGCAAACTGTTTTGCGGGTACGTGTGTCCCCTCGGCACCATCACGGAATGGCTGGGTGTACTGCGCAAGAAAATGAAGATTAAATACGAGATACCCATGGGTTCGGTAGCGGACAAAGTACTGCGAATATTCAAGTATATCATCCTCTTCTGGATATTCTACATGACTATCACCACAAGCGAACTCTTCTGCAAGAACTTCGACCCCTACTATGCCATGGCAACCGGATTCAGGGGAGAAATCACGGCTTGGATGACCGTTATCTCCATGCTCCTGCTCTTCCTCGGCAGCCTGTTTATCAATATGTTCTGGTGTAAATACATTTGCCCGCTGGGAGCGTTGAGCAATATTTTCAAATTTACCCTCACCTTCGCCGTGTTGGTCGTACTTTCCCTTATCGCCGGGGCTATCGGGTTATCCATGCCGTGGGTATGGTTGCTGGGAGTTGCCTGCGTGATATGCTACATCTACGAGATCGTGTACTACGAGAGCAAGGTATTCCCCTTGTTGCGCATCACGAAAGACGAAACGACGTGTACCAATTGCGGCGCTTGCAGCCGGAAATGCCCGCAACAAATTGACGTGAAGAACATGAAAGTGGTCAAACACGTGGATTGCACCCTGTGCGGGGAATGTATCGCTTCCTGCCCGGAGAAATCACTGAATATCAATCGCCGTTCCGGCTTGCGCTGGGTTCCGGCAATTCTGGTTGTCGTCTTGTTCTTCCTCGCCTTGTGGATGTCCCAACATTGGGAATTACCAACCATCGACGAGCGTTGGGGAGATGAAGCAAAAATCGAACGCCTCGAATCCTTCGAACGGGACGGAATGCGCACGGTGAAATGTTTCGGAAGTTCGAAAGCATTCGCGAACAAGATGCGCACCGTGCCGGGAGTTTACGGGGTAACCACATACGTGAACCGCTTCGCCGTCGTGATTCATTACGACCCGACCGAAACCACGAAAGAGAAAGTCGAGGAAAGCATGTTCACCCCGACAAAACGCAAACTGAACACGCCCCCGGCAAACGTGCAGCAATTGAAAGTTGTCACCATGGAAGTGGATAAACTTTTCGACCGGATGGATATAACTTTCTTAGGCAACATCATCAAAGAAAAAGAAGGATTCTACGGTATCGTATCCGAATACGGCTGTCCGGTGAAAGTGATATTGTACATGGACGTGAACAAACCCGTTGATAAAAAAGAACTGCAAGGAATCGTGGAAACCCGCAAATTCGAAATGCCGGTTCACGGGGGCGGGGTCAAAGAAATCACTTGTAACTACGAGTTGACTAGCGTATCCGATCAAGTAGACACGATAGGACGCCAAGAATTTTTGGATTACATGTTCCCAAAAACATCTTCCGCGTTCAAAGGCAACAAGGATAAATATGACGCGAACGTCGCCACCGCCGTTTACGAAATGGACTACCCCGGCATCGACAAACCGTTGATTCAACGGCAACTCCCTTACTTGGGCAGCTTCCTTTCCAACAACCCCGGTATCCTTGCTTACGAAACAGCACTCCGCGGCGATATGTCCGTCATCCGGATTACCTACGTGAAAGATGTCCTTGACGACGAAAAGATATGGGAATATCTCCAATCTCCCCAATGGACAATTCACTTTAAAGACGGCACCGTGAAAGATATGGATCCTACCCTCAGTTTCAAACAACAGGGAAAGACCGTAGAATGATTCTGTGATTGTCGATTAAATAGAGGTGTGTTTTGACACACCTCTAGTCCATAAAGTTCATAAAGTCGAGCCTCCGGCTCTTAAAGTTTATAAAGTCCGTGATTAATAACGTGATGATATCCAATATGTATTCATGGATTACTTGTACATTTGACCTTACGACCTTATGGACTTTCAGACTTTATGGACGAGAGGGCGTGTCAAAACACACCTCCTATTACATTTTTCTCAAACCATTAAAATTATCACCATGTCACCAATACGTCAGATTAAAAGTCTGTTACTCGTCTTATGCCTTGCCTTCCCCACTCTTTCGTTCGCGGACGAGGGGATGTGGCTCGTGCAACTCATGGCACAGACCAACTACAAGGCAATGAAATCCCACGGGCTGAAACTGAAAGCCTCGCAGATATACAACGAGGAACAACCCTCGATAAAAGACGCCATCGTCGCCATCGACTACGGCACCTGCACGGGAAGCATGATCTCCCGACAGGGACTGATGATTACCAATCATCATTGCGCCTACAACGATATTCAAAAACTAAGTTCCCTCGAACACGATTACCTGCGGAACGGTTTTTGGGCAAAGAGCCAATCGGAAGAAATTCCCCTGCCCGGCAAAGTGGTTTTATTCCTCGACCGGGTGATTGACGTCACTGACGAGTACCGGGAAGAACTGAAAAAACATGCGCCGGAAAGAGAATACCCCATCTATTCCATGCGAAAAGTAAACTTCATGCTTGAGAAACGTTATGCCAAAGAAGGCTACGAGGTATCCTGCAACGCGATCATGAAAGGCGATAAATATTACCTCTACTTCTACCGCATATTCAAAGATGTACGTCTGGTATTCGCTCCCCCCACGTGCTTCGGGGCTTTCGGGAAAGACACGGACAACTGGACATGGCCCCAGCACAAGGGTGATTTCACCATGTACCGCGTGTACGGGGACAAAGACGGCAACCCGGCAGAGTACTCCCCGGCAAACACCCCCATCACCCCCCGTTATGTACTGCCCGTATCCATGAAAGGAGTGAAAGAAGGGGATTACGCCATGATCATGGGATACCCGTACACCACTTCCCGCTATACGCCCTCGTGGGGAGTTAGCGAAAAAATCGGACGTTCCAATCCCGCCATGATTAAGGTAAGAACCAAAAAACTCGACATCCTTAACGAGGCGATGAACGCCGATCCGGAAGTCAATATCAAGTACGCCTACAAAGCATTCTCCATCAGCAACCCGTGGAAATTCACCATCGGGGAAAGCGAATACGTGAAACGCTACCAAGTGGCAGCCTTGAAAGCGGAAGAGGAACAACGCCTTGACCGCTGGATTAAAGCCGATCCCGACCGTCTGGCACGCTACGGCAACCTGCTGGAAGAACTGAAAAACACGTACGACATCACCGCCCCCTACATCTCGTCGGACGTCTATTACAAGGAAGCCATTGTCAACGGTGCCGACATCATGCGTCTTGCCATGCGGGTACGGGGGTTGGAGTCTTCCATGATCCGGGAGAAGGTCACCACACTCGACCCGAAAAGCACACAACGCGACGGTTTCCGGGATTACTGCGAGAAATACTTCAAAGACTACGACGAGGCGACGGACAAAAAAGTATTTGCTGCCCTCTTCCCGCTCTACGTGAAGAACGTGAACCCGGAACATTTACCCGCGGAAGTCACGAACCTCGTGCGGGAATACAACGGCGACTACACCCGGCTGACGGATTCACTTTACGCCCGCTCTTTCTTGGCAAACCAAGAGCGCCTGTACGCGGCATTGGAGAACTTCAATCTCGAACTGTTGGCAAACGATCCGGTGTACTCGCTCACCCGAATCACACGGGAAACGAATCAAAATCTACGGGACGGCATCCGGGACAACGAGAAAAAAAATGCTTACTTACGCACACTCTACACGAGAGCCCTGCTCGAAATGAACCGGGATAAAACTCTTCCCCCGGATGCCAACTCGACCATGCGCATCACGTACGGCAACATCGGCGGCTATTCTCCAAAAGACGGAGTCACCTATTCTTACCGTGCCTCTATCGACGGCTACAATGAAAAATACGTGAAAGACGATCCGGAATTTGACCTGACACCCGAAGCCTTGGCAGCCATCCGCACGGGGAATTGGGGACGTTACGCCGATAAAGACGGCAAACTATACACGAGTTTCGCCTGCAATTTGGACATCACGGGAGGCAACTCCGGCAGCCCCGTCCTGAACGCGAAAGGCGAAATCATCGGTCTTGCCTACGACGGCAATTGGGAATCCATGGCAGGCGACCTGTATTTTCATCCCGACTACAATAAAAGTATCTGCGTGGATATCCGCTTCGTTCTCTGGATTTTAGACAATTATGCCGGGGCAACAAATATACTGAAAGAAATTTCCATTGTTGAATAATAAAAAATTACTATATTTGTATTTGTCAAGGAGTGAGTAATCTTGATACGAAAAGCACACTACGATTATTTAATGTTTTTAATCAATCGGTCACTGAAGCACGCACCAAAAAAAGTGATCTTAGTTTGATTCCTTGACATAGCGACCTCGCGACGAGGTCGCTTTCTTTTTACTAACAAAACAATATCAATCATCAAAAAAAAAGGAGGTTATCCCGAAAGGGACAACCTCCTCATCTTATAAAATAAACGAGAAATTACCAATTACTTTTTCTTCATTTCTTCCAACACGGATATCAAACCTTCATAATGCACTCTATCATCACGGTTCGCTGATGCGAACTTACCCTTCAACAAAGTAACAACCCGTTTCAACATAGCTTGATTATACCCGAAGCTATTGTTAATAGCATCAATTTTCACCTCACCTTGGAAAGGCGAAGCTCCCTGTCCAAACTGCACGGGCAACCCTTCACGTGCCAAAACGTTCATTCCGAATTCTTTCTCAATATTCTGGGAATGAATATGTAGCACCTCCATCACTTCTTTAGGACACAACTCGTAAGCCTCAATTTCTGCCAAAGATGGATTCAAACTTTGAATTCCTTTATTACTTAGGTACTTAGTAGAGATAGCAGCCATATTCTTGAAAATATTTTCTTGAATTATTCTATCTGCTGCAGTTAATTTTCTTCCCTGAATCGTGGGAGCAAATACGCCGGCATACAAATCGTCGTAGAATTCACCAATTGTATAAGGATTTTTCTCTTTTGAAACATGAGAAGACAAAATTACATGTCCTCCTTTAGCAACGATAGCCTTACTAATTCCGGCAACAATCTTTGCAGACGGATATACAGCCAATCCCGTTTGATTGATTAATTCGGGAAGATTAATCCAGTCGCTATTTCTCAATTCTTTAATCACCCATGCCAACGCTTCCTTTTGTTTTGCACGCGGCACAGATACCACAGCCTCACCAGCCGTACCATCTTTCACTTGTGTCAAATGCACACTACCAACCTGATACAGCACATTCAACAAATAACGCATATACTGCGACTGAATAGCTTTGTAAAGTTGCATTCTATGAGTGTAATCCACATCATCTTCAATCCACTCGTTCAAATGACTCAAGATATATTTCAAATTCTTGATCCCGTAGGTACTTGCTTTCAACGGATCATCACCCAAATCTTCTTCCAATGCACTCGGGTCGATACGAAGCATCAATTGCTGACGTCCGTAACGATAGAAAGGATCTCCCGCTTTCTCGTCAATCCATTTTTGCGCAATCTCGGCTTCCTCCCACATATCCTTAGCCTCCGGAACAGGAGAATACAACCACTTAATCACGTAATAATCATACACACCAAGTTCGGGAGGAGTCAATTTCACCCCTTTATCTCCCGGTTGCGCTACATAATTGAAACGAGCGTAGTCCATGATAGAAGGAGTTGTCCCGTATTTTTGAGTGAAAGAAGCGGAACGTAACGAATCCACCGGAATAGAAGCTGAAGCAGACATATTATGCATCAACCCCAAAGTATGCCCGATCTCGTGAGAAATGACATAAACAATAGACTCATCAAGAACATCTTTCGGCATCTTAGACGCACGAACGCGAGGATCAAGCTGTGCGGTTTGAACAAAACGCCAGTTATTAATCAACTCTACAATATTGTTATATACAATCACGGAAGCATTGATAATCTCTCCGGTTGTCGGGTCTACCCACGACGGTCCCATGGCATTTGCCTCTGCATTTGGGCTGTAACGGATACACGTGTATTTCAAGTTATCCGGATCGAAATTAGGATCGTCTTTCGGGAAATCTTTTGCAACCATCACGTTTTTGAAACCAATCTTCTCGAAAGCCTTGTTCCAAATCAAAATTCCCTCTTTGATCGGACCTCTCCACTCGTCAGGGAAAGCATCATCCACGTACCACACGATCGGCTTCACTGGTTCAACAAGCTCTCCGCGCTTCCAAGCCTCCATATCTTTCGGTTCCACTTTCCAGCGATTAGCTAAAATATAAGTATCGAAACCATCCTTCTCTTGAGATATTTTCCGAATAGGGAACTGCATTCTATCACTTGCAGAGTTCACCGTGAAAAAAACTCCGACACGGGAATCCTGAACACGAGGTTTCATTTTAGCTTCCGGCAACAAAAGGAAAGTAATCACCGAACGAGTTGACACCTGTCCTAAATTTATTTTACCAAATAATGATACGATATAAGCCTCTACCGGTTGAGAAACTTCCATCGATGCATTATCTTCAAATGCTTTTATACCTTCAAAAGAAAATTTACTTGAAACTGGAGATGAAGTTATCATTCCACCGCTAACTTTCGGGGCAAGTTCTTTATCCTCCTTTATAAAGGAAGTCACGTCAATTACCACGGCAGAACTATCCGCGTTATACGAATGAATCGAGAACGCTCTTGCCGGTATATCGATATAATTCTTTTCCATGGCTTTCTTTACCCAAGGTTTATCTTCTCCCGCAGTAGCCGCTAAATTAGGTCTATTGAAAACAATAGCAGAATCTTTCTTAACCACGCGATAAAGAATAGGATCATTGTATTTATATCCCACATTAAGCAGCATAGGCTCAGAAGTGGCAGACACTGTTCCTCCCACCAATATTTCACGATCCATGTATTTCAAAGGATACTCCAGATAAATCTTCTGTCCCACTTTGTGAATCGTCAAAAAATCACCTTTTGCAGTAACGATTCCGGGGCTTTTCATCAAAGTTTCGTATTTATTTTTCTTCTTGACAACAGGTCGTTTCACCTCCTCGGTTGCTTCTTTTTTCTTCTTTTTTTTGAACAACTCCCCTGCATAACTCTCTCCCGCGGAAGGAATAAGCAAGGATAGTAACATTACTAATACAAAACAATTTTTCATTTTTTAAAATTTAAAATTAAACATTGTGATAACATAAAAAACAAACATTTATCATTAAAATAACATTCTATATTCCAACTCGTTTGTAGAACCATACATTTTTCGTGAACATTTGTTTGAACAACGACTGATTAGCAGGAGAAATAAACCACCCGGAGCGTAAGACACCATCTATTTCCACGAAAATATAACGCGGAAGAGCCTCTATCACGTAATCTTTCACGAAAGCATTTTTCGTCTTGTCACAAAACAAATTTATCATCCATTCCGTTTGCTTTTTCTCCGTCAATATTTTTCTCCATTTGCCTATATCTTCACTCGCACCCACGGCAATATTCACGAACACGATACCGGCTTCCCCCCATTTTTCATTCACTTTTTTTGCCTCAGCAAAGGTATCCAACTCATCAGCACCATTCACGCTATCCAACGCCCACACGCAAATAAACACACATTTTTCCTGAAAGTCCGTCAATCGAAACGTATTTCCCTTATCATCCGGCAACACGATTTCGGGCGCAATCGCATTTTCCCGAACAGGAGTATACATCTTCTCCAATTCATTCACCCGCTCTACAATTTTCCGGTTTTTCATACAACACCTGAAAACTTCAAATACAGGTACCAGATCTTTGCTCACCCCATTCACTTGCAACTCTCGCTCCAACAATCCGAACGCGTAAGTCTGACGCACTTTTTCACTCTTGATACCATACAAACACTCCTTCATACGCGCATAACTTGTAGCATTCTTATTCACCCGGAAATACCAATCCAACACGTTTTTCAAATCCTCCGGTGACAACAACTCCAATTCGGGAACATCCGGATCAGTACTCAATTGACAGGGACGCAATTTTTGCAAATCTGCAGGTCGCCCACCTATCGCCTTCCAATATCGAAAAATATTTTCCTGCTGATACGCGTGCCACAACAACGTGGCTCGCCCTCTCTCTTGGGTATCATCAATCCCACGCACAAGTTCATTTGCCCGGGCATCCATCCCTTTCAACGCCTGCATATAATTGTCTATTGAAAGCGTCCCGTCCACATTCTCGTAAATCTTCTTTATTTCCGGGTAAGATGTTTGGGCATGCAACTCCCCTTGTAGTAGCACCAAACACGCTACTATACAGAACACTACACTTCTCATACTCATTATTTTAACATCTCCAACAATTTATTCCGCAAAACTTCTCGACGCAAAGATTTCCCTGCGACAGTTCCATCTTTATCTAGTACCACGATAAAAGGAATACTTCTAATATCCAAAGCTTTACATATTCCTCGTTCCAAATCAAACCCGTACCGGTTACGAACACTTAACCACTCCAACTTCTCTTCCGCATTGGCTCGAGCCCAAGCCTTCGGCGAATTATCCAACGACACACTCACGAACTTCACGCCTTTCCCCTCCAATTCTTTATACAACGTCTTCAAATATTGAAGCTCCTCCCGACAGGGACCGCACCAAGATGCCCAAAAATCAATCACGTACACGCTTCCGCCCCAATCCTTCAATGTCAACGAATCTCCTGCTATCGAACACACTTCTATTTCGGGAAATTTCTTCCCGTTAGCCACACTTTCCACCCGCTCCAATTTCCGTTTCAACGCCTTGCCTATCTCCAACCGCTTCACTCTCTCCGACAACAATTCATACATCTTTATACCCTTATCGTAATCGTTCTTCATCTCCGTCAGGGCAATATGGGCAGAAGCTATATTATCCGGATTCTTCTCTATAAAAATACAAGTTTCCTTAAACCTCAACTGTTGAAGTTCATCTTTAGCTGCAAACGAAAATATATTTTCCACATTAACATTCTTTTCCGACATCTCGCTTACTTTTTTTCCCATCTCCATTTCATATTTCTTGAAACAGTCTTGAGCGGGCGAGCCTTTCAAATTCTTCAAATGAGCTCCTTCAAGAAATTCTGCAACCAACTCTTGTCCATCCAATAGAACCGTCATTTTCTTGTCATTTACCTGCAAAACATAACATCCCGGTTCCTCCAACTCCCCCTTCAAAATGAACTCATAATTATCCAAATCCGCAGAAGCCAAAACACGTGATTCGGTATCATTCGTGCGAATAAACACCGTCCCATACTTCATACCCGGTACATGCCCTTTCATGGTAAAACAATATCCACCGGCTTCTGAGCATCCCCACGCGCAATACAACAGTATAGCTATTATCACTAATCTCATAACCAAACAATTTCTATTTTACTTCAACATATCGAGCAGATTCACTGGAGCCTTATCTCCAAATTGATAAGAAAACTCAGGCATCCCGGGAGCTATATACCAGGCATCTCTCAAAGAACCATCCTTGTTGACAAACACGTAACGAGGCAACCGGGATATACGATAATCCCGCACGAAAGAGCACCTTTCCACGTCACAGAAAAGGAAGTCTACTTTACCCGCCTTATCACCCACCTGTTTTCTCCACGCCTCCCGTGCATCCGCTTTCCCCAAACAAACACAGAGATACACGAACCGATCTGTATTATTATATTCATCGGGTAAATCCACGAATCGACTTATTGCCTCGTTCTCATCCATTTCTGCCGAAAAGACTCCAATAAATACATGTTTACCCTTGAAACCAGAGAGTTTCACGCTCTCCCCCTTTCGGTTTTCCAACTCGAATTCTGGAGCAACAGCCCCCGCCTGAAGCGGACGGTATTGCTTCACCAACGCTTCCACCTCTTTCACGGTTTCCGGAGTCTTGGAACACCAGCGCACATTCTCGCAAACCTCAGCCAATTCCTTCCCGTATCCCCTTTGCTCGAATGCACTCCTCACGTAAGGTAGCACGTAAGCATTACGCACTTTCTCGCTTTTCACGTTAAACAACACATATGAATACTTGCTCACGTTCATTCGCACCACATCATACACCTTGAAATAATCCTCAATCAACTCCACCATCATCTCTTGAGGCAACAACTCCATATCCGGGCAATCCAAATCAAATCCCGGGTACAAACGCTCCAACACCCCCTGCAAACTATCCCGTTTCGCGTTTCTCTCTTTTTCCATTAAATGACCGACATTCGCGAAAACCGCCTTTATCTCTCTAATCCGCACGCTCCGGGCAGAATCTTTGGGAAGAGCATCCAGTAACTGCCCCTCTTCTTGAGCGAAAAGGGCGAGTGGCATCAACCAACAAGAAACCAATAATATACAACCAATAAAATATACTCTCATCTCGTACTATTCTTGTAACAACTCCATGATTTTCTTTTTCAAATGCCCCCTTCTCAAATTACGGGCAACAATACGACCGTCTTTTACCAAAACAATGTAAGGTATACTATTAAATTTTAACTGCCCACAAATACCCGCATCACTCTTAAAGCCGTATTTATTCCGCACGCTTTTCCAAGGAATCTGTTCCTCCGCGTTCCCTTTTTTCCAAGCCGCCACCTTATCATCCATGGAAATACTAATCATATTCACACCGAGTTTATGTACCTCCGGGTACATCTCTTTCAAGTAAACCATTTCCTGACGACAAGGTCCGCACCAAGATGCCCAAAAATCGAGCACCCATATCCCCGGGAAATGCTCTATCACCTCTGCCTTTCCCTCTTCCGTTTCCACCTCGATCGGGGGAACTTCACGTCCCAAGGCTGAAGCTGCAAACACTTGAGTTTCTGCATACAATCGTTTCCCCAACGTAGACTGTTGCATTTTTGGCGAGAGCAACGCGTACATTTCCATTCCTCGCTCGTAATCCCTATCCAGCATTTCCAACGCCTGATACACCGAGAATACACCATCGGGATACGCCTGTATAAAATCACGAACAACACCGTATTTCAATTTTTCCAGACCAAAATACTCGAATGTCTTTTTATCCAAATCAGCTTTATTTTCCGGGTGTTTCCGCGCCTCCCAATACTCCCGTCCGATTCGCTCCTGTAACGGTTTATATTTCTCCTCCATCCATTTCCCGAACAACTGTTCCATCTCCATCACCTTCCCCTCTGTCAACTCTACCCTACCACTCATAATATCAAGAGCGACCTTCGTCCTCCCCTCTTCCAAGAGTAAAGGATATTCCAAGTGATTTATTTTCAATATATACTCTCCCGGTTCCGGCAAATTTCCTTTCAACGAGATTTTACCTCTATCTATCTCGGAAGAAAAAAGAATATTCCGAGCGGAATCGGCACTCACAAGAAGTGCCGTTCCGTATTTACACCCTTCAACCTCGCCCGTCAACTCCATCCGGCAAGTACCCGGTGTGGTACATCCCGCCCAAAATATAAGCCCAAAGATTATTCCCAACCTCATCATTCGTTCGACCGTTTTCCAAGTGTTTCCTGCAATTCCGCTACAATTGATTTCATCAATTTGTATTTCTCGATACACAGTTTAAACTCACCATTCTTCTCTTCAAACGCCGCATCATCTCCCAGCAACACTTCTTTCACGTAATCGGCAATATCCTGAATTATCGTAGGACAATTATATGCTGTTAGTTTACCGGTCTTCTTATCTACTGTAAATGTCTTTCCTTTATCATACGACAAAAAACCGAATTTACGACAATCCTCATCCCAATCCGTATTTTTATCCGTTTTTTTCATAGGCACTCCATACAACGATTTATCCATAACCTTATTTACTTTCCCCACGGAAAAAGAACAAAAAACGGTCAGTTTATCGGATCCCATCCTATTCATATAAGCCGCGTACTCTTCCGCCAATATAGCTGCGCTCAAGCTCTTTTCATCTATTTCTGTCTTCTTCTCATACAAAGCGATACAAGTTGTTCTTCTTGCTTTAAATACGTCCTTCAAATAAAGTGTATTTTTATTAGCATTATTGCTATTTATTAAAGAATCAACCAACAAAAAACTACAAGGAGAAGCTCCATTCAGCAATTCCGGTATCACTTCATCACGTAAAAATTCCATCCCTTTCTTTATCTTATCCCGATCCGTAAGTAACGGGTACAAGTATGCATAGTGAGTGGTCACATCATAATTAACCCCCAAAACCTCGTAGCGATACATCGGTTCTCCTGCCGCATTCATCCCACGCTGAACTTTGGCTATTGTATCGTTATAAAAAATAGTAACACCCGTTTCCTTGTAAATCTCATAAGCCAAATGCCCCAATTCGTCATCCGAATCTTCCAAGGCGAACCAATTTGTTTCTCCCGTGGGAGATAAATTTTTATCATCATCATCATTGCATGCCACAAAACACAATGCAACACCTAATAATAAATAATGTAATATCTTCATAACCTAATATTAATTCTATTTTACCGCTTTTCTTTCTTCACGTTCTTCATTGAGTTCCAATCGACTATTCAAACGATGTTCTTCGGCCGGAATAGGAAACACCCAAGCCGGATCTTCTCCATAGGGAGCTAAAACATAAGTCTCCTCTCCCGCTGAAATTCCTAACTCCGCCTTTCCTCCCCAAAGCCAAATATGAGTTATTTCCTTCTTTTGCGGATACTTGCTATTCACGGCATATCGACGTAAATCCAACCACCGGAATCCTTCAAAATTAAATTCCAACCTACGCTCCGCACGAATAGCCGTCATCAAATTCTCCCCATGCAGCGCAACAGCTTCCGGTTCCGCTATTCTATACCGACGTAATTCCTGCCACAATTGGTTAGCCTCCTCCTCACGTCCCACGGCTGCCAACGCCTCCGCTTTATTCAGATAAACTTCTGCCAAACGTAATGTAAAAACATCGGATACCCCACCATCATCCCATTTCTTTAACTTGGCTGGTAACAAATATTGCATTGTTACAGGCAACATACTACTCCAATCAGTAAGTTCTACATAAGCCATCCCCACCTTATAACGAAAATCATTATCCTGTGACTGGTCCGGCACTAAACGATTGTCATTAAAAGCATCTTTCAAATCATCGGAAATACCATAAAATGGATTCAACAGCTGCAGGCCGCCACCTTCCCAAGTGATTTCCGCTCCTCTTATGGAACCTGACCCCAAAAAATACCGTAACCGATAACCTCCTTGAGAAAATATTACTTCCGGCGAATGACTCGTTATCAGACTTTGTGAAGCACTCTCGATTAAAGTATAATCATCCAACCGATAAACATTATTTTGCAATAACGTATCACACTCATTAATCACTCCCTCGTAATTCTCCATGTGCAAATAAACTCGGCTTAAAAACAAGCGGGCAGCCTCCATTGAGGCACGATAAACAGACTTTCTCCCGTATCCAGAAAGCAATTGAACGGCATCTTTCAAATCGGCAACAATCTGCCCATACACCTCGGCCACGCTAGCCCTGGAAAATCCGCCCTCTTCCTCATAATCCTCCACATAGGGAGTCAACTTTAAAGGCACTCCCGGGTCTTTATCTGCTGTTTTCACGTCATAAGCCTTCGAATAGATATTGACCAACCACCAGTAATACGTGGCACGCAAAAACATAGCCTCTCCTTTAATTCGATTATAATCAGGCTCATTCTTGAACTCTTTCGCCTCATACAGCATAACATTCAACGCATTGATATACTGATACAATTCACTCCATGCCTTATTCTCCGTGGAACCACGGTCATCATCTGTTAAACCACCTTTCCAAGGCTCTCTTTGCCAACCATAAATTGCAGAACATGACTGATTATCGCCATTCCCCAGCATTCCCGCACTACAATATTGCAGATCATCATCCAAAAGGTGCATCCAAGCAGGTACCGAACCATTCCAATTGCTGCACTCATCAAAAGATGCTATCGCATACCCTTCTCCAATCAACAACTGGTCCAAATCATTGATCGAATTCACATAGGTCAAATTTTGTGCATCCTCCTCCAAAAAATCACTACAAGACCATCCGAATGCCAGAAATACAATTAAATATAAAATCTTCTTCATAATCATCAACTAAAATGAAACATTCAAATTAAACGAGAACGTCGGACGCAATGACATATTCAACTCAGGAGCACTTCCCGACTGAGTGGCAGGATCCTGTCCTTTCAGCTTCTTATCACAAATCATAAACAGATTCGTACAAGCAAAACCGATATAAGCCGATTTTATAAAGAATTTCCGACAAAAACCATCCGTAAACTGGTAACGCAAAGAAAGCGATTGCATCTTCAAGAAATTGCCACTTGCAACCCGAATATTCGAATTGTCATACATTTGCCAGATATTATCGGCAAACTTGTAATCATTATTATCACACCAAGGCTCGAACAACGATCTAGTAAATTGAAGCCCTGATAATACCCCGGGAATATTCGTGTATCTCTCGTCACCGGGCTGACGCCAACGATTTGCGAATTCTTTGCGTACATTCTCGGTTGGAATTGGGGCAATCGACCCATTTATTTTATTCACATTAGGATACATTTGCAACAAGCGAACTTTCGATCCCAAGCTATACGCCAAGTTAAATGATAACGTGACTCCTTTATAAGAAAAAGTATTACTGATTCCACCTTGAATTGTCGGCACGCGAGTTCCTGAATGTTCCATTACTTCCATAAACACGTCTTCCCGTTCCATATCGCGATATTTTTCTCTCAAGTCCACCGCATTCTTTTTCGTTTCCTCGTTAATATCAAACAAGGGCAGACCATTAGCATCCACGTAACAACCTCTTTCTGTTTCTCCATTCACCATCGAACCGGTATTATAGAACATCGGTCGACCATCCCGTTCACTCAAACCGGCAAAACGGTAAGAATAAAACGTATTCACCGGACGCCCCACGACAAGCACGCTTCCTTTCAAATATTTATCGTAAGTCGGCGTATCCTGTAAAGAATTGTCTTTCACTTTCTTTTTGTTAAGCAATTGATTCAATACCGAGCCGAGCTGAGGATCAATCGACCAATGAAATCCTCGAACATTTCCGGTTGAACGGAAATCAAGCGGCACAATTTTCAAGGAAATTTCCGTACCCTTGTTCTCCACGGTTCCTTTGTTCATCGTGTATGACGACCGTCCGTTCACAGTTGAAATAGTCTTCGTCAAGAAGGCATCTCTGGTCTTTTTGTAGAAATAAGACACCGTACCGTTCAATTTCCTTTTAAAGAGCGAAAATGTCAATGACACGTTGGTGGAAGAAGTTTTTTCCCATTTCAAATCGGGATTCGGATAGGTCATAATTTTGGCATAAAGTTCACCCCCGGCATTGGTAGACCCCTCTTTCGAAACGACCAGCCTTGAACTCTCAGAAGCTAACATATTCCCTTGATAACCATAAGAAGCCAAGAGAGAAAGTTCATTGATCCAATCCGCCCCTTCCAAAATATTTTCCTTAACATTCCATCGACCGGAGAACGACCAGATCGGGGCAAGCTTTTCGTTAGCCCTGCTACCGAATTGATTGGATTGGTCGAAACGAATATTGGCATTCAACACGTACCACATTTTATACGCGTAAGACACGCTCCCGTACCCGGACAACAAATTCGATTTCAACGACCTGCGAGTGGAAGGATTATTATTCATCCATCTTACAAAGTTGGTATATTTTCCTATATCATCAAGTTTAGCAACAACCCCTCCCCGATCACGCATATACCCTCTCTGGATATGCTTGAATTGATCCGATTCTGACGAAGATACTTCAAAACCCGCCATAGCACTTAAATTGTGGCTCTCTTGAAAAGTTTGAGCGTAACTCAACTGCAAACGCAACATATAGTTATGTTTCTGATCGCTTTGTTTCTCTATTTCACCACCCATTGGGCAATAATTAGTCGCACTACCATCTGCGGTAGCCCCCTCTATTTCCTGACGCAAATTCCCTATATAATAAGATTTTTCACCATACCAAGTTTCTTGATTGGAATTCGAAAAACCATAAGCCAGCGTCGCGCTCAACTTCAAGGGATCAATAATCTGGTAACCCACTGTCGTGTTAAAATTGAACGAATATTGATTGATATCGTACGAGCTATTCTCCACCTCGTTCAAGATATTAAAATAAGAACCGGCATAGTCACCTCTTTTATAAAACCAATAAGAACCATCCGGGTTCGTGGCAGGTACGGCACGGCTAGTATGATAAGCATAATTCATCACGTTCACCTTTTGAGGCGTGTATTCCCTTTCCTGCGCGTTAGCGTCCATGCCCGCCTGAACCGAGAATCGATTAAAATGAGCCGACATACTCATGTTTGCCGTATAGCTTTTATTCGCCTCCCGTTTCGTGGTCCCTTTGGCATCATTGTAACCGATAGAAGCATAATAGGTCACGTTTTCACCACCACCGGATACACCGATCGTGTGCTTGTGAGAGAAAGAATTCTGCCCCAATAAACCGAACCAATCCGTGTTCAATTGTTCCAAATAACCAATCTGTCGGTTCATTTCATTGAAATCGATACGATTCTGGTAATAATCCCGCATAACACCTTCATACCCTACCCAACTCTTGAAAGAAGGGAACTCCAACAAAGCCGCGTCCATCTCCCGGCTATAAGCGATTCGCTCCTTGGAATTCATCATATACACGTTACGGTCGCCATAATGCGGACGTCTTGTAAAAGTTCCCGACAAAGCATAAGATACCGACGGGGCACCTTTCCGACCTTTTTTCGTCGTGATCACAATAACTCCATTCGCGGCACGAGCCCCGTAAATAGCGGTAGCCGAAGCATCCTTCAACACGTCAATCTGTTCGATACTCTCCGGGTCCAACCCTGAAATCGCGTTACCTAACAAGTTCACGAAGTCCAAATCGTTCAACTGTGTCGGGTCCACGTCCACCGGATCGGTTCGGACTATACCGTCAACCACCCACAACGGTTCCTGGTTTCCCAACAGCGTGGAAGTTCCCCGGATTCTCAACCGCGGTGCGGCTCCCAACTGTCCGGAATTCTGCAGGAACATCATACCCGGCACGTGTCCTTCCAACATCATATCAATCGTGTTCAACCCGGGAACCCGAATATCATCTGCTTTAATAGAGGTAATAGCACTCGTCAATTTACGCTTGTCCACCTGCTCGTACCCCGTGTTCACCACGACAACTTCATCCAATTGATTCAATGACTCTTTCAATACCACATTAATCGTATCCTTCCCGGTGTACGCCACGGTCTGCGTTTCCATTCCTAAAAAAGAGAATATCACCTCGATAACATCCGCTTTCGGCACAGGCAGAGTATATCTTCCCTCCATGTCCGTTGCGGTTCCCCGGCTCGTTCCCTTCAACACTACCGTCACCCCGGGAAGCGGAGCTTTTTTCTCGTCCGTGACCTTTCCCCTGATGATGAGCATCTTCTTCTCGTCCTTGGGCTCCTCTTTAACCTTAATAACAACAATATTGTTGTCATAAGAATACATCAGACCGTAACGAGGTAACAGATCGTTCAGAAAAACCAAAAACTCCTTGTCCTTCACGTCCAAATTCTTCACGACTTTCCCTTCCATTAAATTCAAATCATAAAGAAAATCGCAAGCAACTTGTTTACCCACTTCTTGTAACACATCGTTCAAAGAGGCTTCTTCCACATGTAAAGAAACCTTTGCCTCCTGTGACAAGGTTGTTGCATGAACCGTCATACAAAAACCTAACATCAACACACTCAACAATTTCATGTTAATTAACATTTTTCGATACAAAATCAATCGCCTAAGATTGACACACATTCGTTTTTTCTCCATATTTTTGCTTGTTAGTAAATAAAAATATACTTTTTAACCGTTTCAAAATCAAGAAGTATATGGTTATCAGGTTGGGAGCCTTATTTCCAACCTGTTTTTCTTTTTACCGTGATTACTTTATCTTTTATTATAAATTCAACATTTCCGGTTTCTTCAAACTTATCCAATAAATAAAGAAAATCATCATACCGCTTCAATCGTCCCGAAAACTTATTGTTCTTCAATGCTTCATCCAAATAAAACACCTCCAAACCATACCACTTCGCCAGCACGTCCATGATATTTTCCAAAACCTCCCCGTTAAAGCAATAGAATCCATCTTTCCACGAGGTATAATACATCGTCGTCACACTCTTTTTCTCCGCATTCCCCGTCACCCTGCTAAACACCACCTGATGCCCCGCCTGCAACTCAAAACGTTGATCATGGTCACAATCCACTTGCAACCGTCCTTCTTCCAACGTAGCGATAATATCATCCTGCTCCGGGTAAGCCTTAATATTAAAAGAAGTCCCCAACACCGTCGCATCCATGTTCAACGCGTGCACGATAAACCGCTTTGCCGAATCTTTAGCCACCTCGAAATAACCTTCCCCCTTCAAATACACTTCCCGATTTTCCCCAGAAAACACCTCCGGGAAACGAAATTCCGAATCCGCATTCAAATGAACTTTTGTTCCGTCCGCCAAAAGCACCCGGTACTCCGCTCCCACGGGAACCGTGATCGTGTGATACGCCACCTCCTCATTCTTCTCCTTGACTCCATCATTCGTGTAGATCAACGTACTATTATCATTTTCTATACGCTTGAAACTATCCTCCACGATCACCTCATTTGTTCGGTCCGCACGCAACGGAAGAACCTTCCCGTTATCCAGCTTCAACGTCACCAAAGTACATTCATCGGCAAAGGTATTCGCCCTCTCCTCCACCACGAGACTTTTAAACAAGAACATCAAACCGAGCAGGAGCAACGCCACGACAGCCACAGCCCCACCATACCACAAATTACGCCGCCGATTTCTCCTTCTCCACCTACGTCGGATAGCCTCCATTCCCGCCTCGGCATCCCGCTCCAACTCTTCCTGCAACGTTTTTCCCACCCGCATTCCGTCCAATACTTGAACAATCCTTGCACCATCCCCTTGCTGAAGCCACTTCTCAAGCTTCGCCGAATCACTCGCGGACAATTCCTCACCCCCGAAATAATCAACCAATATATCTTCAATTTCTCTCATTCACGTTCGCTTTTTATATATAATCTACAAAAAAAGACAAAAGGGTGACAGCAGAGCAAATATTTTTTTATAAAAAAACAGGAATCAAGTTATATCATCGAAAAAATGTATCTTTGCTGGAAGAATAACACTATTACTAACACAAGGGAATAGAAATGGAACGAAAAATCATAGCCAAACTCAAAGCATGAAACTCAATCCAAAATCGTAAATCATAAATCTAAAATCTATCAAGAATCACTTGGCAAAGAATTATAAACCGCCAATCCTTTTACCGTTAACAGATATCTTTGCCTTGGATGTTTAGGATTATTAGGGTAGAGCATCACAACAAAACCCTCTTTCATGGCAGGATTCAAATAATTTGCTATAAAGTTCTCCCGGTCTTTCAAATTCATGGCCGCAAGCATTTCCTTAATTGATAGTTGCCGCTCAGCCAATACACGAATCAGGGTTTGTATTGTAGCAGAACTTGTCGGGTACTTGTCGGGTACTTGTCGGGTGCTTGTCGGGTGTTGTTCCTCAATCCATTCTGATGGAGGATTCACAACCATATACCGATTCTTCAATTCATTATGTTCGCCCATCATCAAATTCCTAAAGAACCGTGTTAAGAAACCCATATCAGGCTCAATGCCTTTACGCACATTACGATAATTGGCACGAACCAATGCATTGCGGAAATACCAAGAGTGTTCAGCAAACAAATCATTATCCACATCGAAACCAATGCTTCTCAGATACTTTATCGTGAATACAGCCGTTGTTCGGGTATTCCCTTCACCAAATGGATGTATCTGCCAAAGATTTGAAACAAATTTGGCTATATGTGCCACCACCTCATCCAAAGACAATCCTTTATAAGAAAAGTTCTTTTCCTGTTCCAAATCATACTCTATAGCTCTATGCAAATCTTCTGCATTAACGTACAGCACCGTATCGCCACGAAGCACCCATTCCTTCTTTGTAATATCATAGTCACGAATTTTACCCGCAAATTTGAACACGCCTTCAAATAGTCGCCGATGAATAGAAGTAAAACCTGCTACAGAATAAGCAAATGACTTCTCATTCAAGATTCGGGCTATATTGGCTGAAACCTTGTCCGCTTCTTCTGTATCTTCATCATTCGGAGTACGAACAGTCTTAGATTGGTAATATCCATAGATAAGTGCTTTCACTTCATCAATGCTAATATCACCCTCAATATGTTTAACCGCTGTATCCTTCAAGTAGTCGGAGGTCTGTAAACCATCTACAGCCTGAAGCCCAATAGCGGTTTTCCAAGCTGAAGCCTTTTCTTTCTTGTCAGGCTCTCCATTGCGGATATATTCGTCAAAATTAATCATCATACACTTATTCAAACCTTAGATTTATTCCCCGATTTGTATGACAAATATAGTACTTTTGTTTTGTATAATCAAATAACTATCAGCAGTACGCCAAAGGTCTTCTAGCTGATATTCAACAAAAAAGTCTTATTATTTTGTATATAAACAAGAAAGAAAAAACGAGATCCATTTTATTGAATCTCGTTTTTGTATCTAAAATTGTTCCATGAAAAAATTATTTCTCGGCCATACGTTCGGCAATCTTCACGGCCTGCAACGCATTCAAAATTCCTCCCGTGGTACACAAATCCCCAAAATCCACCACTTCTTGGGCTTTTTCTTGTGGCAATTCAATTCCTCGTGAAAGCATACTCATCATGTACTCTTCCGCTTGCGGCAGATAAACATAACGCCCTTTCCATGAAGTCACGCCCTCCAATATAGCCTGTTTAACCTGCTCCATCGTCAATTCCGGGAAATAATTCCATATCAAAGCAACAACTCCAGTAACCACGGGGGCAGCCATACTCGTCCCGGAGAGTTTCTTGTATTTATTATCAAGCACAGTTGAAAAAATTAAATCCCCGGGAGCAAAAAGATCTACTTCCTTTTTTCCATAATTACTAAAAGTGGAAACCAAACCAAAAGCATCGATCGACCCCACGCAAATAAAATTCTTCAACAACTTGTTCCGGCTTAAAAATTGATTCGGATAACAAATGTATTTATCCATCGGACAACCATCATTACCCGCAGCCTTCACGAGCAACACTCCTTTACTCTCGGCATAACGCATAGCCTTATCCACCAATTTTTTATTCGGAGAAAAATATTTTGAAAGACTCAT
The DNA here is from genome assembly GCF_022132345.1 of Butyricimonas sp. DFI.6.44. NCBI lineage: Bacteria > Pseudomonadati > Bacteroidota > Bacteroidia > Bacteroidales > Odoribacteraceae > Butyricimonas > Butyricimonas sp. DFI.6.44. The sequence goes on from NZ_JAKNJD010000016.1 coordinate 110,583, forward strand.
GTTTATCACCCGCGCACCGTGGTCCACAGCGTAATAAATGGCAGCCGCCACATCCTTGTCCTCTTCATCTCCCCCATCAAGCACCTTAAGGATCATGAGTTCCACGTCCGCTATCCCGTCTATTCCGACACCATCCCCACGGGTAGCCCCGACAATTCCGGCAACATGCGTACCATGATCAGAATCTTTTCCCAACAAATTATTATTCCCGTAATGACGTATTTTTAAACTATTCACTCCATCCCCCACAGACAAACGTTCTTCGCGCATCTTACTTATCCTATCCATGTATTTTTTTACAAACTCCTTACCTGACGCGAATATCGGGGCTATCGTAGAAAATCGGCAGACGATATCCGTGAAATAACGATATTCTTCCTTCTCTTTTCTCGAAAGTTTCATCGTGTCCACATCCGTGTATTTTTCTTGTAAACGCCAAAACTCCCAATTGGCTATTTGAGTCCCTCTTATGGGGCGGCCATCCGCATGTCCCAAGAAGTTCCAACCGTGTACATCATCCACGTAACCGTTATTATCGTCATCAATACCATTCCCCGGAATTTCACCCCGGTTGACCCAAAGACTATTCTTGAGATCTTGATGCGTTACTTCCACCCCACCATCTATAATAGCCACTATCGTCTTCGCTTTCAGCTGCCTTCCCTTCAAATAATCGTAAGCCCGGTAGATATCAGCCCCGCAAATACTGTCTTTTTCCACGCACCTGAAATGCCAATCGCAAGGACGTTTCTTCCTTTTCAATACTTCCACCTTACGCTCTTGCGCCACATTCATCAATGGCAAAAACCATATCAATAATACAAAAATAATTCCTGTTTTCATCCTTTTACCTGTTCTATATTTCCATACATGGATTATTCTTTAGACATTCGCTCAGCAACTTTCACGGCCTGTAAAGCATTTAAAACTCCCCCCGTAACACACAACTCCTCGAAATTCACCATCTTTACCTCTTTTTCGCCCCTCATCCTCCCCAAGGCTCGGGGTAACTCGAAACGACGCCCTTTCCACGACTCCACACCCTCCAATATCGCCTGTTTAACTTGTTCTGCCGTCAATTCCGGGAAATAATTCCATATTAAAGCTGCTACACCCGTAACAACGGGAGCTGCCATACTAGTTCCCGACATTCTTCTATGTTTACCATTCAACACGGTAGAATAGATATGCTCACCGGGAGCGAAAAGATCTACACTGATTTTCCCGTAATTACTGAAACGGGAAATCTTCCCGTAAGGCCCTATCGAACCGACACAAATAAAATTTCGTAACGATTTCTTTCGACTTAAGAATTTATTCGGGTAAGCAGGATACTTATCTAACGGGATACTTTCGTTTCCGGCAGCTTTCACGATCAACACCCCTTTACTCTCGGCATAACGCATCGCTTTATACACCAACTTCTTGTTCGGGGAAAAGAACTTGTTAATACTCATATTAATCACTCGAGCCCCATTGTCCACCGCGTAATAAATAGCCGATGCCACATCCTTGTCCTGCTCATCACCATTCCCGAGCATTCGCACGAACATCAGTTCTACATCCGCTATCCCGTTCGCACCCGATTCATCGGTCGGTTTCGCTCCCACGATTCCACCTACATGCGTCCCGTGCACCGCGTTTGCCCCAAGCAAATTATTATTCCCGTAACAACGTATCTTCAAACTATTCAAATCATCACCCACGGATTCGCGCATTTTCTGCCTCTCGTGCATAACCTCAACCTTCTTTCGATAAATTTTCGATGAATCCGGATACAAACGCAAAGTAGAAAAAGGCATAACCAACTCGACAAAATAACGATACTCCGCCTTTTCCTTCCTCGAAAGCTTCATTGTATCAACATTCGCGAACTTATCGCATAAACGCAAAAATTCCCAATCCGCCGCCACGGTTCCGGGGATATCACTTCCATCGGGTAAACCCAAAAAATTCCAACCATGAACGTCATCCACGAACCCGTTATTATCATCATCAATACCGTTCCCGGGTATTTCTTTCCGATTCACCCAAAGCCGATCTTTCAAATCCCGGTGCGTCACATCTCCCCCGGCATCAATAATGGCCACAACAGTTTTCGCCTTGGGTTCCCGTCCTTTCAAGTAATCGTAAGCCCTATATATATCTGCCCCGGAAACCGTATCTACCTCCATGCATCCCCAATGCCAATCGCGGGGTAACTCCCGAGGCCTTAATATCGCAACTTCACGAGATTGCCCTTTCTTCATCTCCTCTTGTGCAACAAGCCCTAAAGGCAATAAAAATATCAATAACTCCAAAAAAACTATTGCTTTCATTTCTCTCATTTTACTATTATACACTTACATACGTGGAAATGCCATCACGCATTCCCTATCCATATTAAAATCTATAAAAAGTACCTAAAGGGTGACAAGCAACAAATTATTTTTTTACCAGAAAAATAAAAAGGAAAGGTATATCATTATCTTTCATCTCCTTACGAAGGAATTTCAATGCCCTTGACAACTGGGTTTTCACGGTATTCTTAGAGATTTCCAACCGCTCCGCCACTTCTTGGTAAGACATACCATCAACAAAAACCATCATAAACACTTGACGCCGCTCCGCGGGTAACAAATCAATCATTTGATAAACGACCTTGATAATATCTACCTGCTCCTCCAGTTGTATCGTGTCTTCTTCAGACATCACTTCCCGGGAAAAAGATTGGTAAGAATCCTCTTTTCGCCGTGCTTCTTTCAAATAAGTTATAGCTGAAAATTTAACCGCTTGAAAAATATACTTATCCAAACCGGATTTCAATGTCTTGTAAGGCTTCGTGACCCAGAATTTAGCCAAATAATCCTGCACGATATCTTTCGCCACCTCCTTATCATTCACCACTTGATTCGCGAAAAGCACCAACGTTTTATAATACGTATCGTATAGCAACCGAAAAGCTTTCTCTTCTGTTTCACCAAACATACGAAGTATTTTCTCTGCTATCATCATTTTCGCATAACGTTTAAATACGCCAAAAAAGTTGCACAAACCAGCAACATTGACGGCTTCAAAAATATAAAAAATATACAAAACACCAAAATCAACGAATCATTCTAAAATAAAACCTCTCCCCACACCCCTTGTACTCCCCTTACCCTACCCCTTCGCAACCTCATGAACGTATCATGAACGTACCATGAACGTATCATAGACGTAAATCTGCGTTCATGATAGGTTTATGCCTCGAAAGAGCAACACTTGTAAGGTTGGGGAAGGGGATGTCAAAGAGGGGGATGACTCGGAACAATGTTCCTCGAGAATGCGTTACGAACCCCGCCGTCCCTTCGTTCGAATCCCTCGAAAAAAAAGAGAGTCAGACACTTGTTCCAACTCTCATTCATCTCAATTTCAGCGGAAAGAGGGGGATTCGAACCCCCGAAACCCTTTAGAGGTTTACACGCTTTCCAGGCGTGCCAGTTCAGCCACTCCTGCATCTTTATAACTAATTGTACTTATGATGTTTACAATCAAATATTATAATTTGCATTCTGTTTGGTTTAACTGGCGGTTTAACTCAAAGCTAAATCAAGAAGGATTAATACTATTAATAAACACTCTCTTATTGAATCTCAAATATAAGTAACATATAGCTTATATACAAGCAACTTACCACTAAATTATGGTGGTTGGAATATGATTTTTATACACATACTTTCTGTATTAATTGGTGATGCAATAGGAATCAAATTTTATTCATATATCTAATTGAAACACGTAAGTTGGTGTAAAATTATCAACTTCTATATACAATTCAATTTTTTCAAATTTTCCACCACGATATAAAAAGGGATGACAAACCGAAGTCTATCACCCCCTCACACCATACTAGCACACGCTAACTATTATTTTATGATGTATATGTATTTTCGGGGATTGCTTTTTAATGTCCTCTCTTCGTCAATTTCAATTAATTCTTTTTCTACCATATCCATTAATTCCGTATCAGAAATCAAATGAATGGATGCAATATCGTTTTCCTTTTTTAAAGCGTCAATCAATTTCTCTGCCCAATAAGCATTCTTTCTATTCCTATCATCTATATGTATATCCACATTTTTACCGTCTGCACAACCAAGTGTGAACACCCCATTTATAACATTATCCTTTTTCAATATAGCCCATTGATTACGGTTGAAAAAAGATTCCGTTAATTCGATAGGTGTCTTATCTGATACATTCCAACGAATCTCTATTGTAAGTATGTTCATAATCTCGTAAATAATGATCACTCCCAACACCGAAGTGTCAGGAGTAATAAAAGTTATTCCCTATATTCTATTTTCCAATTTTTATTTAATGCAATAGTTGTATTACCTTTTGCTTCACAATGTATGGTTCCTGCATCTTTTCCTGTTCTATCGGGTAAGCCATTATAAATTACATTCATCGCTTCATCATCAAAGTTGTTGGCTCCGCATTCAAGACTATTAAGTTCGATACATTTACTAACATCCAATGATGTTAATTGATTGTTGTTACATTCTATATTAGAAAGTTTTGGGCATTTACTAACATCCAATGATGTTAATTGATTGCCGAAACAAAATAAATAAGTCAATTCAGTGCATTTACTAATATCTAATGATGTCAGTTGATTTTCTCGGCAAGATAAAAAGTAAAGTTCAGTACACTTACTAAGATTCAATGAAGTTAGTTCGTTTTCATCACAATATAAGTATATCAATGCTGGGCATTGAGTAACATCCAATGCTGTAATATAGTTTCGCCCACAATTTAATGTTATTTTTCCTCTACCTTTTATTGTGATCGTGTATGTTCCTGCATCATAATAATGTTCTAGCCTTTCAAGATTTTCATTTATACTGCCATCCCCCCAATTAATAGTTTCTACCGCTATTTCTCTGCCGTTTTTCGGATTTTTTATGTCAGCAGCAAATCTTACATTATTTTCTTCAATCTCGATAGTCATTTTAATTTCCCAAGGTGTCCCTTTATCATCCTCGTCGTCATCATCAGAACAAGCCACAAACACCGTAGCGAATAATGCTAATAATAAAAAAATCTTTTTCATTTTGAATTGCAATTAAAATTCACTCCCAACCACCCAAGAAGTAATTAATATAAATAAGAAAGCGTGGTAGTTGTTAGTTTATCTATCTTGAGGTACGACCAAGTAACCTTGTTACAAATAAACAGCAACCCCACGCTAAACCATGTATATAGTAGATATATATACGGCAAGCATGAGCGTTTGTATCTGTCTATCCCTGTAACTTAAATATTGGTCGTTTTCAAGATAAGGATAAAACTAAACGCTTCCATTAATTCAATATGTCTGCCATCCAGTAAACCGAATGACACCACAAAAGTAAATAAATTTCAGCATCTAACAAACGCAATTTAGGGTTGCTGTGTGGCAAAATTAGGCTAATCAATGGAATAAAAAGAATTTATTCCCAACGGTTTTCATTCAATAAACCATTTATAGGTGTTATTTCCATGTAACGCCCTATCTATTCCTTCTGTTAATTGCGTGGCGTTTAATGACCTATCGAGGAAATTATCTATATAAGAAGATTTATTCGCACCTGTCAACATGTTGTAGAATTTCCATAAATTTATTTCATTCTCTCCATGCTCCTTTTTAAAGTTATCATCATGGTAATACGCTTTAGCCACCATGTTAATCTGGCTATCCGTCAACTCCATGCATGGTAAACGCTTCTTCTCTCTGGCAGGTAAACATTGATACAACCTACTTTTACCCAAGAATTGTGCGAATTGATGTTCCGTGAGGTAAGAACCTGTAAAGCTCTTCATCAACCTTAAATGTTTATCCGCATCATATTGTTGGAATAACTTCATCACCCCTCTAAATAAATCATGGTAACTCATCGCTCTTAAATCAGTTTGGAATCCATCAGTAAATGTACACAGGTTACAACATACCTTGTTCTTGAATCCAATAGCAACACTGAACCTTTCTGATGTCTTTTTTGAATAGAGGTTCTCCCTGTTATACGCTCTCACACCAGTAACACATAGATTAACCCTGTTCCCGTTTATAGATTCATAAATAGTTGGAATCTCGAATGCAAATGCCATTCTTTCATAATAGATGGTTTTATCCGTTTCCAGTAATTCAGATACTGGTTTATGTATGGCTTCTGGAATCCTACCTTTTATAACGTGGCTAACCATTATATCTGGTTCATCTATACTTTCCCCTCTAAACAGTTCACTTGCCACCTTATGAACTGTTTCTATAAATGCAGGATGAGATATTGTCATCTCGTTATCCTTGCTGAACACTGGCACGATACAATCATTCTTTAAATGCTGCATATCTACTGGTGAAGTGTTAGCCTCTATAAAATGTTTTCTCCTTTTGTCTTTTTTAATTGGTTCATTTACCACTTCACAAGGAGTGTAGGTAGGTTCTTCTTGCTTGACGTTATCACTGCCAAATAAAACTGGCAACAATCCTTCATTTTGACTTGGAATTAATATTGACGTGTTCATAATCTAGTCTATTTACTGGTGGTGGAAATATTTGAAATTTCAGTTTATATATACAATTCAGAAATTCTCCACCAACCTTGATTTATAAAGTTCATTATCACTTTTACTTGATTTATTCATTCTCTAGCGTTATGCCAGTTAAAAAATTAAACTGGAAATACATTTATAGTTTACGTTCTATTGGTGGTGAGAATTATTGTCCCTATTGGCTATATATACCAATCCAGACAAAAATTCACCAACCTAAATTTTCATATCTTACCGTTAGCTGAATAACTGTAATACCCCTCTTCATAGTAAAGAACGTAATCCAGTAACTCTACATCTATGTATGAAAGTGCCATCTTTACCTGTTGTACCAGTTCATCATCCTGTTTAGTTGGCTTTATATCACCAGAAGGCTGATTTATACAAACTATCACACTTTTACAATTAGAGAGTGCAGCCAGTTGTACTATAAACCTAATATCCGTGATGTTGTAAGATAACGCACCTTCACTTATTGTGGATATGCCTAACACTTGATTCCTACCATTTAACAGGATAACTCTAGTTGAGATATGGTGTTCGATGGTATCTTTAAACGGGGATACCAGTAGCTCGTGGACGTCTTTAGCGGTTACTATTTTATACCTTTTAGAAGGGTTGGTATTATTCCTGTACACCAGTTCTACCACTGGCACTTTTATCAATTCTTCATTCATGATATTGTTTTACTTGATTTTTAATTTGAATACATTAATGATAATAAAATTGAGAGAGTTGTAGGCTTGTCAGGTTTGGCAATGGAGAGGAAAGATTCTTGCTTATACTGCCTGTTTAGAAAGTCAATGTTCTCTTCACTCTGGTATAACAATATCTTTCCCCTTCCCACCGCGCTCGCTGTCCCTGTTCCTTCTCCACTAAAGGATTATTTTAGTAGAATAATGCTTTTACAAAAAAAAGTAGAGATTACTCTCTACTCTTCATCAAACAGTATGGCGAATTTCCATACCGTTAGCGTGTACTCGTTCCCGTTGTAACTGGCAGGCGTTTCCATGCTACCACAGCAAATAATAGTTTGCCCGTCTAGGATAGAAAACAAATCCTCGTAACTGGTATTCACTGCCAAGGGGTAAATGTATTGTAGCCCGTCTTTATACTGTTCCTCTATAACAGGGTCACACGGGACATCATCGGGTGTTATCCCCGTTTGCTTGGAACCTTTCACCATGTTACGGATTCTAATATCTACCCTTTCATCCCCTTTCATGCAGGAGAGGGAAATACTTGTTGGGTCTTCACCCTTGAACCCGATAACTTTTAGAATATCACCCACTTTTGGAGGTGCTGGTAAGGTGACCAGTTTGCCCGCCAGTTTGGATTTACTAATGTCTGAAAAACATTTGGGCATGATAACCTTGTTCACTTCAAAATCTTTTTTTAACATGATAGTTTGTTTTTAATTAATTGATTTTTTTCCAGGGATGGGTGGGGGATGTAAATGGTACACTACCCTAGCGTGGAATACTCTTTATATATAATGCTAACCTGAAATCGAAAGGGAGGGGGTGTTTTATAGAGGTTAGGAATATCTGTAGTTGTTATACTTTAGTTGGTGGAAAATTTTTAAAATGTATATACCGACCAGAATTTTATATTTTCCCACCAGATATAAACAGTGATAATTTCTTACCTTTGTAATCAACTAAAAATATGGCAACATGAATAGTAAGTTGGTTGATTTATTAAGAGAGGTAGATTCTTTGAAAGTGCGGTTATCCTCTTTGCGTCCTTTACCTGTCGAGGCATTAAAGAAAATTCAGGATGCTTTAGATATCGAGTACACTTACGAGAGTAACCGTATAGAAGGGAACACGCTTACCCTGCAGGAAACGGCACTTGTTGTCAATGAAGGAATCACTATTTCTGGTAAATCCATGCGTGAACACTTGGAGGCAATCAACCATGCAGAAGCTATTGACTATATAAAGGAGGTTGCTAAACAGGATATTGAAATAAGTCAAAGAACTATCAAGGAGATTCATGCACTCGTGTTACATGGCATAGATAGGGAGAACGCTGGAAGTTATAGAACCGTACCCGTGATGATTTCGGGTAGCACTCATGTACCGCCTCAACCTTATTTGTTGGAGAAGCTAATGGAAGATTTCATGCTTACATTTCAAAGTATGGAAAAAGAAAACGTTCATCCAGTTATTATTGCCGCCTATTTGCATGATGAACTGGTGAGGATTCATCCGTTTATAGATGGCAACGGGCGTACTTCTCGACTTCTGATGAACCTCTACCTGTTGCAAAAAGGTTATACCATTGTTACCCTGAAAAGTGATAATGACATGAAGTTACGTTATTATAAAGCTTTGGAGTCTTCTCACACGGAACAACAACATGATGATTTCTACTTGCTGGTTGCCGAGGCTGAAAAAGCATCTCTAGAGAGGTATATTTCTATTCTAGGATAAAAGTAATTTTATGAACCTATAAATGGTGAATTGGAATAGAAAGTTTAGAGATATTCGTGAGTTCAATTTCCTTGTGTGGTAAAACTGGAAATAGAATGTCAAATCAATATGTTATCATAGATATAAATATTTGATATTCTGATACATTTACTTGGTGCTATCCTGTTCAATAAGTACCTTTGTACATGTAAATGATTGGTCTGATGTTCTTTCCTGAATTAGATACTCTTTTGTTTGTTAGAAAATTTTATTCCTATGAAATTACGCAAGAAAGGAAAAACCACCAATTCAGAATGGTTTGGTGTGGAACACTATCACATTCTCCATGAAATGGATTTATTCAGGCATGTAAACATGGAGAGATTAAAAATGCTATATCCTGATATTTTTGGAAGTTCCAAACCGAAGCTTCTCAAGAAAAGACAGCGCAACTAAATGATTGAAGCCAGTACCTCATATGTCCTTAAGGTGCTGGCTTTTTATTTTGTTGGTGGAAAATTTATGAATTGTATATAGAGATTAGAATTTTGTACTTTTCCACCAAATAAAAAAGGCAATAGAGGTGAATCCATTGCCTTAATACTGTTTCTGTATTTAATGTTACTTATTCCCGTAGTAATTGTTCCACTTCATTCTTTAAAAGGGGTAAATGGTTGATAACAATGCTCCAAAGAATATCTACTGAAAGACTATCGTAACCGTGTATTATATAGTTACGAGCGTCCACTATCTTGCGTGCGTTAGTGATAGCAATATCCTTGTTCTCTTTTAATATCCTGTTCATCGCCTCACCGATAATTTCGATACACCTTTCTATCGCTCTTTGCAAACGTATATCTCGACAAAATTCTTCAAATAATTTCGGTTGCCCGTCGAAGAATGTTTCAATATCATCAATCGCATTAAGTATATCTTGCAAGTGTTTCTTGGTAAAGTTATCCATATATTAACGCTTTGGTTTGCTCTATATTTTCTTTCAAGTAATGATTACGGATGGCGTGTTCTTCCAGTAAATCAACTTCTCTTCCTAGAACATCTTCTAAAGCGTATTTCAAGTCAAAGAAATTACTAAAATAATCTGTTACTTGTGCTTTGTCAAAATTAACGATAAAATCAACATCACTCTCTTTATTGAAACGATTCGTGAGGATAGAACCAAACACGAATAATTTACTAACCTTGTACTTCTTGCACAAGGCAATGATTTTATCCATATTTAATTCAATCAAGTTCATGTAGTCATTCTCTTTCTGCAAATATAGTGATTGTTGAAGACAAAACAAAAACGCTGGAAATAACAGATTATTAAGTGTTGGTTATTTTTGATATATTGTTAAGTGATTGATAGTAAATAGAAGTAAAAATATGAAATTCAAGCCAGTAACTTTATAAATAATATAAAATACTGGCTTTTCTTTTTTATGTTACTACTTCTTACTTTCAGTTTCCCAGATTGTATTTAAAACCTGTTGAAAGTTGGCAAGTGGTATATGTTCTATTGATAAAGATTGTCCCGTACTAGTATCCTTTACATGATAACAGGGGCTATTTTGCTGGTAAGGGTTAAACGTGTCACCACTGAAATTTATTTCCGTTAGCTCGTACTTGTCGAATCGTATCGAGTTCACGGGGTCGAGTTTATCGTTAAAGAATCCTAGTGTAACCGATCTAGTGTTCATGTAAGAAAAGTTCTGCCATTTATACATTCCAACTAGAATAAAGTAGGACACGTCTGTCATGTCCCACGTGGTAAGGTTTGATTTTACCACGCATTTTTTTAAGTCTTTACTGATATAAATACAATAACATAGAGGGAGAAATGAATCACTGATTGTCATTCTTAACTCTCTAACGGTTTGGAAAAATTCAGGATACTTCATAATCATGTATTGTTTAAAATTTATACTTGGTGGTAAATTTGAAAATTTCATTCTCTTGTACCTTTTGCAATTTTTTCCACCAACTCTGGTTTCATGGCGACAAGTTTATACGCCCCTCCATTGGCGTTAGAAATCTTGAACTCGGGGTAATAATCTTCTATCGTTTTATCGGTTAAAGTGAAATACACCTTCTCTAGTCCAGCCTTTACCCCGTACTCTTTAAAAGGAATACCGTGAGCCATGAATATCACTCTTAGCCTCTCTCGAATGGTTTTACTCGGTATATAATCACCATTATTCATTTCCTGCTCGAACGCCTTGAATATATCATGTACCACGTGGGGAGAGAAACGTTGCTCGTTAGCCATTTGTTCATGGAATGTTTTCATCATTTTATTTATTTCTCCTTTCTTGTAGTCGGCTTGTTCTATGGCAGCTTTGCCGATAGTATCATAGGCATTTATTATATACTCGGCATCCTCGAACTCTTTCAACATTTCAATGTCGGGAATGATGTCGTGGTCGGGATTTTGTAATACCATTTGTCGTAACCTGTCGAGGTGACTGACAACTTTTTTCCAGAGTTGTTTCTTGTTAGCCTTTCTCATGGCTATTTTATCATCTTCTCCAATTCTCTTGGTGTCATCGATGAAATTAATATTGAAATGTCCCGAGCCCTCGTACGCCTCGTGCAAGCTTCGGGCGGAGGTGTAATATCCCTTCACTCTTTCCTCGTTGTAGAGGTTATCAACGGAGAAGTAGTTTATCTCTCCTTCCTCGTCCAGTAATTCTTTATACTTGATTTTTTCCAAGTCTTTCAAAATGGCTTTCTTTTCCACCTCTGTTGTGGCTTCTTCTAAACGTAGGATTAGATGCTGGTGGGTGATTTCAAATTGTCGTGTCATGGCGGTAATCTCTTCTTCTGTCATCACTTCCATTTCTTCATCAATGTTACTGATAATAGTAAGAGAATTGTATGTATTTCCGTCAGCATACTTGTTCCTGAACCTTCCCTGTGCCTGTATCACCTCTGTGCACGGGTCAACAATAGAGTGTGGGATACTACAATCAGACAGTATTAAAATATCAGGCTTCTTGATGGTATAAATATCAACGGCGGAGAAGAACCGACAGGTGAAGAAATTAATCTTGGCTAGCGGTAAATCCAGATTCTCGTGGCTGTTCTTGAAATTGCATTCTCTCAACTTCTTCACGCTCTCGTTAGAACAAAACACTTTATAATCTTCCTCTTTTATGAGATTATGATTCAAGAGGTAATTTATCACTTTATTTATTCCCGTTGTGGAATTGAAGAATACGCATAAACATTGACTATTTTTGATTAACTCTCTTAACTGTCCCGTCATGGTGTGATTGAAACTTCTCGTTACTATTAATGTCATGTTCTTCCTGTAATCGAAATTTGGAGCCACTTTCCAAATCTTGAAATCCTGTCTTTCCAGTTCAGGGTGACGCATTTCTAGTGGAGTGGCAGATACCATCGCTTTCCTCTCGAACTTGAAGAAGTCATTTATCGGTTGTGATATTCTGGGACGGTAATCAACATCTTGAGTTATCTTCTCGCACTCGTCGAACAGGCAGAAGAACTCTTTATAGATGTCTATTCCCAGTTCCCGTGCCGCTAGCCTGATTTTCTCGAATCCCTCTGGTGTGGTTAATAGCTTCTTGTTGGTGATAGACTTGTTCTTTAAAAAATTCTTTACCAGTGTTTTATTGCATAAAGCGTGCACCGCTAAAGAGTTGTCAACCTTTTCAGCTTTACCGATAATAACAGGCACGTTTGGCTCTATAATAATAGAGGGACGTTTCGCCAGATGTAATTCCCAGTAGGTTGCCCCGATACCTGTTATCGTTTTGTCAAGTATAACGTTACTCCCTATCTCGTGAATACCTTTATTTTTGAACGCTTCTACTAGAGTTTCGTTACTTTCAAGCGTGAAATACTCTGTTCTCATGATATTATCTGTTTAAAGTTACAGGAATCCCGTCTGGTGGTAATTTTGAAAATTTCATGTCCTGTATGGTTTTCAAAAATTTTCCACCAACCATGAAAAGGGGACTAGAGCGTTATCTCCAGTTACTTTCCAGATTCCAACCTTTGCCTTCAACACTGCTGAAGACTTGCAGACAATCTAATGAGGTGCGCACCGTTAAGATTGATTTGTCACAAAAGTAGAGTTCAAGGAGAAGGTGTGCCATAAAGAATAATAGCCATTTCGAACGCTATTCTTTAGACTTTCCATTTCCTTCAAGAACTCTATTTTCACGTGGCAAACTAACTTCAAATCGAGAGGTTAAACCATAAAGAATGGAGGTCATTTAGAGGTCTATTCTTTAAATGTTCTCTCTTTATCAATTCGTTCGCCAAGACAAAAATGCGGCAAAAAAGGGAGGTAGGTTATAAAGAAATATAGCCAGTTCAAGGGGTATTCTTTAGCTGGCTATGAATCAAGCATGTACGTGGTAATACTACCAGAAATAAAGTTTGGAAGGATTGTTAGGGGAGGTTCTATAATTACCTTGTGAGGCAGGAATCCATTCTGGTTTGTAACCATGCTTATCCAGATAAGCTATTTTAGAGTTTATATAGTTCTCGTCGATTTGTTTATCTTCATCCTTTACCAGTCCTATCAATTCCATGTAATCGAGGATAAATTTATATATATCACTTTTTCTCTCCATGCCAGAACGGTTTACCAGTAAACGGTATATCCCTACCATCACGAGATTCTGTGCTGGATTATCCGCCTTACGCCCTTTCTTCGGTGAATAGACTTCTTTCAATTCTTCTTCCGCTTCTTCAATAGAATTTACACCCAAGTATACATGAAGGTAAGAATCTAGGAGATTGGTAAACCAGCTTTCCATGGCGTTGTTAATGGTAATCTTTTCTTGGTTGTTACTTAAAGTGATTGATTTGTCTTTCTTCCTTTTATCCCTTTCAAGGAACAGGTAGAGTTGTAACATTTCAGGTCTTACTTGCTGGAAATAGGTATCCATGTTATACGTTTCTTCCAGTAATTCAGGGTCGAGGATAGGTTTGAACGCTTGATGCTTCTTGTAGATAATGGCTAGCATCCAGAGGGTGTAGAATATGGAATCCCTATTCTTATCTGGCAATTTACTTGCCAACTCCTCTATTTTCTTTTTCAATCCATCATCTTCAAAAAGGATTCCTTTTATGTTGTCTGTCATGTAAGCCAAGGTATCAACCACTTTTATCATCTTTTGCTCTCTGGGAGCGTAACGTTGCCAATCAAACGGGTTATCACTTGTTGCCAGTTCATCTAGCGTGTTGGGAACTTCTATCATGTATTTATCCTCTACCTTATCCATGAATCCCCACGTGGCTAGATACATTCTTTCTATTTCTGTATATAACATAGTTCTGTTATAGGCGAAATACTCTACTAGAAATGGTTCTACTTGTAGTAAGGTTGCGACTGGATAGATAATATTGTTTGCCATGGTATGTATACTTTAAACAGGGATAAAGGTAAAAAAAATACCACCTCCCCAGAAAGAGGAAGTGGTATAAAATTTCAAAGTTTTAATCTCTATATGGAAGTGAAAATATTTCCACCAAATCAAAGTAAATTGCTCATTGCTTCATCTATCTGGTCATTCTCGAAACTATCCAGATAAATTTGAGTTGTTTTCAAATCGGTATGTCCCAAGGATTCAGAGATTATTCCTACATTTACACCAGAGCGTCGTAATACCGTGGCAAATGAATGGCGGGCGACATAGGTTGTAATATCAACATTAAGATTTATTAATTGGGCAATTTCTTTTAACCTTTGATTTGTCTTCTCTAACACATAGTGAATTCTCGTTTGCTTTTTCTTCTTTGTTGGATAAGCTTCATCATTTAGTATCGGAAATAGGTAATCATTAGACCGTTTATACTTGTTTATTATATCCAATGCTTCTGGTAGTATTTTCAATTTAATTTGTTTTCCAGTTTTTTGACGAAGATATATCAATTGCTCTTCAACTATATTACTGTCTTTTAAATGAGCAATATCAACGAAATTAATGCCTCCGCACAAATAGCTAAATACAAATATATCTCTAGCAAAATTCAATTCATTTCCTTTCAAAGCAATATTCATGATTTTCTGAATATCTTTTTTGGATATAGCACGTTTATTTGTTGAGGTATCAAATTTACTGACCTTATATTTCTTAAAAGGGTAATAGCTTTCATTTACAATTCCTTCGTCTATTGCTTTATTATAGGCAGCACGTAACGTTCTAAATTGAATGCTCAAAGTTGTATCTTTATTCTCTCTCTTCCTTAACCATTTCTCGTAATTATTTAACCAAGTAACATCTATATCGGAAAAATAAATATCTAACTTCTTTTTTGTAAACTTCAACAAAGAATTGTATGAACTCACGTATATACGCCAATTTCCTAATTGTTCATCATTTTCCATACTTGTAAGCAATTGTTCATAGAATTCTTTTACAGTCTTTTTTGTAACTTGTTTATGATTAAAAGTTATCAGAGATTGGGCAGAGTAATCTTTATCCTCCACTTGAAAAGTTAGTATTTGTTGTTGATATTTCTTGAGATGCGTTGAAATAACATTTTCTATCTTTTCTCGTTCAGGACAATTACGCTTGGGACGCCCTTTTTCAAAATCCCAATATTTAGGGTTGACGGATATGCCAATACTTATATATTTCTTTTTACCGTCTTTACATACTCTAAGCATTAGGGGATGCTCTCCATTAGCTAGCGTTTTAGATTTGTAACACAACACATTAACCGTTGCATTCATGTCAATTTTCGGTTTAACTCTTGGTTTAACTTTCCATCCAAAAACCGCCTAAAATTGTTCTTGCAAGCAAAAAGAAAAGGAGCTACATTTTATCTTGTAACTCCTTGATTTCTTGCGGAAAGAGGGGGATTCGAACCCCCGAAACCCTTTAGAGGTTTACACGCTTTCCAGGCGTGCCAGTTCAGCCACTCCTGCACCTTTCCGGATGCGGGGACAAATATAGAAATTATTTTTGTATCATCACGTATATTCTTATCTATTTTTAACTGGAAATCTAAAACGATTTTTCTCACGGGGCGTATCAATAGTACAATTTCACCGGAGGGAACGTGAGATGAAACGGTGAAACTAAAGAGATTGCTAGCATTAGGAGAGAGGGAATTCCCGGTGTCACAACTAGGAAAAAGTGAATGTAGATTGTTGCTAGTCTCGGTGCGGTTACTTCGCTAATGGACGTAACCGCACTTTCTTTACATGGAAAATTTACCATAATTACCAAAAACTTGTCTGCTTTTTACGTATAGTCTAAGATATTTGGTAATTTCGCGGTAGAAAATAAAAAACGTTATGGACGATTTACAACACGTGGGATACAGCAAGGAGGTCATTGAATTTGTGGCCGTGGCAAAGGAATTTTGCGGGTATTTAGAATCCGCGCAAGAGGAAGAAAGAAATGATTTTCTCTCCAAAGTGCAGAAATTTATCCCGTTAATCTATTTGAAGGGGAGTTTGTTGCCGAATTGCGAGAGTGACGAAATGGGTATGCTAGATGAAGCGGTAACGGAAGAGGATTATAATATGCTGCTCGCATCCCTGCACGGGATACTCGGGGAACATGACGAGTATCTTGAAGTTTTTGACGATAATATGCAATACAGCGAAACTCCCGTCGTGAACTCGATATCGGAGAAGCTCTGTGATATATACCAAGATCTAAAGAATTTTATTTCCTCTTATCGCAGCGGCATGGTCGACGTGATAGCGGAAGCCCTGTGGCAGTTAAATAACAGTTTTGAATTATACTGGGGTAAATCCTGTGCCAGCGTGTTAAGAGCGATTCATCTGGCGATTTTCAAAGTGACCGACACGAGCGAACCCCAATAAAATCCAAGATACTAAACATGGAATACCAGACAAAGATAAGTGAGGAGGAGATAGAGGAGTTACCGCTCTTCACGTTTGACGGAGAAATCGTCGTGATAGATCACGAGAATAAGGTTCAAGCGGCCGTGGAAGATTTGCTCTCGTATCCCTACATCGGTTTCGACACGGAGACGAAACCGGCATTCAAAAAAGGAGTGACGCACCAAGTCGGCTTGCTCCAGTTGGCAACAGATAAGCGGGTGTATCTATTCCGCTTGAACAAGTGCGGATTCCCAAAAGAATTGCAAGCACTTCTGGCAAACGAGGAGGTCACGAAAGTAGGCGTGGGCATACGGGACGACATCCGTGGGTTGAGAAAATTGGGGAACTTTACTCCTGCCAGTTTTCTGGACTTACAGATTTTCGCCAAAGCGTTCAAGATCGAGGAAATGTCTTTCTCGAAACTCATGTCTATCATATTTCATGTAAAGATTTCAAAACGACAACGCACGTCCAACTGGGAAGCCCCGAAACTTACACCCGCCCAAGTTCATTACGCCGCGACAGACGCGTGGGGTGCGCTCAAAATGTATAAAGCGTTGAAATCCGGGAAGAGTCAACTTCAACAAGTGTCCTAATTCGGGACTTTATCGGACACGGGAATGGAAAAATAAAATGTTGTTCCTTTACCCTCCTTCGAGTTAAACCATATCTTCCCGTGGTTCATTTTCACGAAATCCTTGCAAAGTTGCAGTCCTAACCCGCTACCCTTCTCTTTTTGAGTCCCGTAAGAAATGAAATGCAAGCCGTCCGCGAACAGATCCCGTTGATGCTCTTCACTTATTCCTTGCCCTTTATCTCGCACGGACACGATCAGATACCCGTCCTTTTCCTCCCCGTCAATGTTTATTTCCCCGCCCGTGTAACTGAATTTTATCGCGTTTGACAGTAAATTGCGCAACACGGTTTTCATCATGTTTAGATCGGCATGAACCGGAAAAGCTTTATCCAAGTGATTGTACACGTTGATCCCTTTGGCCTCGGCGATATTTTCCTGCAATATCACGACATCTTTGGCTGCCTCGGAAAAAGAGAACGTCTGCAAAACAGGTTTCAATACCCCGTTCCGGCTATTGCTCCACAGCAACAGGTTTTCCAGCAACAAATACGCCTCGTCCGTTGTTTCCTGCAACATCTTGATCAGATGCTTGATATTGGAATCCGGAATTTTCTCTTTCTGGTGATCTATCGCCTCAAGAATCATTTTCAACGTCCCGATCGGGGCGCGCAAATCATGCGCGATAACCGAATACAATTTCTCTTTGGAACGTACCACATTTTGAATTTTCTCGTTCTGACAAGCAATAATTCGTTGAGATTCCAGTAAAAGCAACTGATTGTTTATACGCAGTATCAACTCTTTTTTACTCAGCGGACGGGAAATAAATTCCACTTCCTCGTAATCCGCCACTTTTCGAAAATCCTCGTGCCGGTTGGGAAGCGTCATGTAAAGTATCGGGATATGCTTGGTTAAAGTACTCTCTTTCAATTGACGCACGACAACAATACCTTTGCCGTCTTCCAACCCGAGGCGGACAATGATCAAGTCCGGCATCCTCAATTTAGCGAGTAAAAATACCTCGTCCGCCTCTAGAGTGGTTATCAACTTGAAATTCTCCCCGGCAAGCAGACTCTTCATTTTCTCCAGATTCGAGATGGAATCATCCGCCAAAAGTATCGTGTATTCGCTATGATCTATATGCATGCGCCGCAAATTTATAACCAATTTTTGACAAAAGCTCCTTGTAGAGCCGATTAAATGTCTCCGCCTTACCCGTCAACTCATCCTTTTCATCCGCGTTGGACGTAATCCCCTCATGGATAGATTTCCACATGGGAAACATGGATTCGGAAAAAGTTTGCAACTCCGTCTTCAATAAATTCAACTCGTTCTCCGCCTCCCTGTATTTGGTCACGTTATGCCCGATCAAATGAATCTCGATGTGCTCCCGCCCCAATCGCACGGGATAAGCGTACCACTCGATAAACACCACCTCGTCACGTCGCGCCAATTGGGCATGGAAGGTCAACAAGGTATCGGTATGTTTTGTCACCGCCTCCAACTGCTTGGAAGAGATATCCATTTCCGTCATCAAATCCCCTATCCTGCACCCGATAACATCGTCCGGGCTGTCACCGAATAACGAGTAAAAGGTCTTGTTGGAAAAACTGATATGCAGATGCCTGTTAAGCCTCAAAATGTAGTCCACCCGGTTCTCGATAAAATCCTGATAAAGAGCGTGATGTTTCACCAGCTTGCGTAATATCAACTCTTTCTCCAACGCACCCGACAGTACAGATGCCACCTGAATCAAAAAATCAATCTCCTCCTTTATCCACGGCTCCTCGTCATGGCAGCGGCTCAAGCATAAAAACGAGAAAAGATGACTCGATATATATAACGGTAAAAATATCGCGCACCGTACCTGCATGGCATGCATGATATTCTTTAACCCCTCGTTTGTCACCTCGTTTACATCCCGTATATATATATAATTATCCCTTTCCAACTCCCGCTCGAGTTTCCGGTCATAATAGAAACTTCTCTTTTCGTCCGTTTCCGGGAACACGGATTCACCGTTTTTCGTCCACTCCTCCGATATCGTGAAAGTCATATCATGGTTAATACTCACGATATACACCTGATCGGCTCTCTCGTGTTCACCCAATCTCCTTAAAGCTTGTTTCACGTTTTTGTTCAATCCCACGTTAGTGGATAATAATACATTCAAATCCGAGAGAAACTCCGCCCCTGTCATGTTATTTTCTGTTTGCATACGTTCGTTTGGATCGTTTAGTCCTTAATAAATGCTTTCAATTGTCACTATTTATACCCGAAATTCACACTTTAGGTTACATAAATCCCTATTTTTATATAACAACAATAAAATACATCTCCAAATAATCAACTATTAGCCAATATATTAAATTCTCCTTCATATTTTCCTGTACAAAAAAGGTAGAAAACATTTGGTAACTGAGAAGATTTTTGTACTTTTGTGCCCGGGTAAGTCCTATGCGACCAGCTCCTGTCGAACTCCCCCAGGGTCGGAAGGCAGCAAGGGTAGATGGTTGTAGCGGTGCGACATAGTCAGCTTACCCTTTTTGGAAATGCCTCTTTAGCTCAGCTGGCCAGAGCACGTGATTTGTAATCTCGGGGTCGTTGGTTCGAATCCGACAAGAGGCTCAAGAAAGTAAAGTTCTTTCAGTTGCTGTTGTAGCTCAGGGGTAGAGCACTTCCTTGGTAAGGAAGAGGTCTCGGGTTCAAATCCCGATAACAGCTCAGGGATAGCAGTCAATTTCTTGGCTGCTTTTTTTTGTTTTATAGAACTATTATTCAGTTCCGCTATTTCTCAAATTATTTACTCCCCTGTCGGTTGCGACAAACCGATGAAAATCTAAAATAAAAAACATGGAAAAGAAGAAAGTAGGGAACAACTGGAAAATCTGTTTTTTTTCATGTTAAGCGTAAATTTTGCACAGTCGAAACA